>DASWMO010000240.1:0-5649 GCA_036399715.1 Rubricoccaceae bacterium | reverse complement strand
CGGCGCGTCTCTACGAATGCGGGCCCTCGGGAATGGGCAACTGCCGAGCGAGACATCCAGCCTCCCCTCCCAGACGGGACCGGGATGCCCGCCGGGCCAGCCTGGACCGCCGGGACACCCGGGCCGGGGGCCGGGGAGGGTGACCGGCATGTCGCCCGACCCGACGCAGCCTCCACCGAGATGCGCCTCGACTGCCCCAGAGCCGCCTCGGCGATGCGGAAACGCTGAAAGACGCCGTCCGGCCGGCGCGCGGTGCGGCATCGCCGCGCAATGGCGGTTCCTTCCGGCTCCTGCGCCACCCCGCCCATGCTCCAGACCCGCCGCGACGGGCCCGTCCTCACGCTCACCCTCGACCGCCCCGAGACGCGCAACGCGCTCTCGGCCGACCTCGTCGAGGCGCTTACAACTGCGCTGGCCGACGCCGCTGAGGACGCGGCGGTCCGCGTCGTCGTGATCGCAGCCGCGGGCAAGGTCTTCTCCGCCGGCGCCGACCTCGCCGCGCTCCGCGCGCTCCGCGACGCGTCGTTCTCGGACAACCTCGCCGACTCGGAGCGCCTCGGGCGCCTCTTCGAGGCCATCCTGCGGCACCCGAAGCCCGTCGTGGCGCGCGTCCACGGGCACGCCATCGCCGGCGGGTGCGGCCTCGCCGCCGCGTGCGACCTGTCGCTCGTCGCCGAGAGCGCGACGCTCGGCTTCTCCGAGGTCCGCATCGGGTTCGTGCCCGCGCTCGTCGCGACGTTCGTCACGCGGCGAATCGGCGAGACGGCGGCGCGCGAACTCTTCCTCCGCGGCCACCGCATCCCCGCATGCGAGGCGGCGCGCATCGGGCTCGTCACGCGGGTCGTACCCGACGCCGCGCTCGACGCCGAGCTCGCGGCACTCTGCACCGAACTCGCGACCGAAACGAGCGGCTCGGCCATCGCGCTCACCAAGGCGCTCCTCGCAGACCTGCCCGGCCGCTCGCTCGCCGACGCGCTCGCCCACGCCGCCGCGGTCAACGCGCACGCCCGGGCGACCGACGACTGCCGGGCCGGCGTCGACGCGTTCCTCGGCAAGACGGACCCGCCGTGGCGGGCCGCCGCCGGCTGAGCGCGCACGCGGGTGCAGGCGCGGCCGGTATCTTGGCCCACCCCACCCAGGCCCCATGGCGACCTACAAGGAGGCCGGCGTCGACGTCGAGGCCGGCGAGGCGGCCGTTCGCCGCATCTCGCGGCATATCCGGAGCACGTTCACGCCGGGCGTCCTGACGGACGTCGGCGCCTTCGGCGGGCTTTTCGCGCTCGACCCGGCGCGCTACCGCGAGCCCGTCCTGGTCTCGTCCATGGACGGCGTCGGGACCAAGCTGAAGGTCGCGCAGCGCGTCGGCCGGCACGACACGATCGGCGAGGACCTCGTCAACCACTGCGTCAACGACATCGCCGTCTCGGGCGCGCGGCCGCTGTTCTTCCTCGACTACTTCGCCGCGGGCGTCCTCGACGCGGGTGTGCTCGATGCGGTCGTGCAGGGCGTCGCGCGCGGGTGCCGCGCCAACGGCTGCGCCCTCATCGGCGGCGAGACGGCCGAGATGCCGGACCTCTACCGCACGGGCGACTACGACCTCGCGGGGACCGTCGTCGGCGTCGTCGAAAAGTCTGAGATCATTGACGGGACGGCGATCCAGCCGGGCGACGCCCTGATCGGGCTTCCGTCGACGGGCCTCCACACGAACGGCTACTCGCTCGCCCGCAAGGTCCTCTTCGGGCGCTTCGTCGCCGCCGACGAGCCCGACGAGCTCGGCGGCGAGTCGGTCGGGGCAGCCCTGCTGCGCGTCCACCGCTCGTACCTCGATGCGATCCAGGCGCTCGTCGCGGAACGCCTCGCAACGGGTTTCGCGCACATCACCGGCGGCGGACTGGTCTCCAACACGCAGCGCATCCTGCCCGCAGGTCTCGACGTGGAGGTCGCGTGGGACGCGTGGACGGTCCCGCCCGTCTTCCGGCTCATCGAGAGCGCCGGGGCGGTCCCCGAGGCCGACATGCGGCGGACGTTCAACCTCGGCGTCGGGCTCGTCGCGGTCGTCCCCGAGGCGCACGTCGGGCGCGCGCTCACCGTCCTCGGCGCCCTCGGCGAGCCCGCCTTCCGCATCGGCCACGTCGCCGGGCAGCGGGAGTAGGCCACCGGACCTCGGGGCCGCCCCGGACCGACACCGCCCGTCCCACCAGCCTTTCTCCGATGGCCGACTCCCGACTCCCGATGCTGGACCTCCCGCCTGCGGGGCCCGCCGCGCCCATCGCCGTCCTCGGGGCCGGGAGCTGGGGCACGGCCCTGGCGTGCAGCCTCGCCGCGCCACGCGCCGACGGAAGCCCCGGGCACCCGGTCCGCCTCTGGACGCTCGAACCCGAGCACGCCGCCGACCTCGCCGCGACGCGCCGCAACGCGCCGTTCCTGCCCATGGCGACGCTGCCCGCCGCCGTCGCGCCGACGGCCGACCTCGCCGAGGCGACCGACGGGGCATGGCTCTGGGTCGTCGCCGTGCCGAGCCAGGCCGTGCGCAGCCTCGCCGCCCGCCTCGCCGGCTGCGTGCCCGGGACGCGGCCGGTCGTCGTCTCGGCCGCCAAGGGCATCGAGACCGGGACGCTGCTGACGACCTCGGCCGTGCTCCGCGAGGCACTGCCCGCCCTCGACGCCGCCCGCGTGGGCGTGCTCTACGGCCCGAGCCACGCCGAGGAAGTCGCCGTCGGGCAGCCGACGAGCCTCGTCGTGGCCATGCCCGACGCCGCGGCCGCCGCGCGCGTGCAGGCGGCGTTCATGGCCCCCGCGTTGCGCGTCTACACCAACCCCGACGTGATCGGCGTCGAGGTCGGCGGGTCCGTCAAGAACGTCATCGCGCTCGCGGCCGGCATGGGCGACGGCCTCGGGCTGGGCGACAACGCCAAGGCGGCGCTCGTCACGCGCGGGCTGGCCGAGATCACGCGCCTCGGGGTCGCCCTCGGGGCGGACGCCCACACGTTCGCCGGCCTGACCGGCCTCGGCGACCTCGTCGTGACGTGCTTCTCGCGCCACAGCCGCAACCGCGGCTTCGGCGAGAAGATCGGCTCGGGCATGAGCGCCGAGGCCGCGCTCGCGTCGAGCGCGATGGTCGTCGAGGGCGTCGCCACGACGGCGTCCGTGCGGGCGCTCGCGGCGCGCGTGGGCGTCGAACTGCCCATCGCGGACGCCGTCGCAGCCATCCTCGCCGGCGACATGACGCCGGCCGAGGCCGTCGCGGCGCTGATGGAGCGCGACCCGCGCCTCGAAGGTGCCCGCCTCGGCGCGCCGCTCGGCGGAACCGAAACCTGACGCTCGTCCTTGGACGGGTCCCCCCGGACTACCCGATGACCCACGACGACCTCAAGCGCCTCGTTCTCCTCGGCGAGGGCCCGCGGCTGGAGTTCAAGAACCGGGTCCCGCGCCCGGAGCGCATCGCGCGCGAGGTCATCGCGTTCGCCAACACCGACGGCGGGACGGTCCTGATCGGCGTCGACGACGACGGGACGATCCTGGGCCTCCGCGACGCCGAGGAGGAGCTGTTCGCGCTCTCGAACGCCCTCCGCGGGCGCGTCTCGCCCGAGCCTGAGGTCGAGATCGAGGCCGTCCGCGTCGGCGCCCGCCGCGACGTGCTGGTGGTCCGCGTGCCGGCGAGTGCGCACCGCCCGCACGTGCTCGTGCCCGAGCCCGGCACGGTCGGCGAGGCCGCGCGGCAGCACGCCTACGTCCGCGTGGCCGACCAGTCGGTCGAGGCGAGCCGCGAGTCGATCCGCGTCATGCGCGCCGAGCATCGCGGCGAGGCCGTCGCGTTCACGTTCGGCGAGCCCGAGCGGCGGTTGCTGGAGTACCTCGACCGCCACGAGCGGATCACGGTCGCGGAGTACGCGCGCATGGCCGAGATGCCGCCGTGGCGCGCGTCCAAGACGCTCGTCGCGCTCGTCCGCGCAGGCATCGTGCAACTGCACCCGCGCCCCGGCGGCGACGACCACTTCACGGCCGCCGGCTAGTCCGTGCGAGTGCCGCTCCAAAACGCGGGCGGACACGGGCGAAATGCCACGTGACACAGACGGAGTGTCATGTTACACGACCGGGATGCCGCGTGACACAGGAGGGATGCCGCGTGACACGGACGCAATGTCATGTTACACGGGCGAAACGCCGCGTGACACAGGCGAAATGCCTCGTGACATGGGCGGGATGACGCGTGACGTGGGCGGGATGGGGAAGAACGGCTTCCAAGCGTCCGCGCTAGCCCCGACGTCGTGCTGCCGAACGCGCCGCGGCAGCTTCAGGTACTCGCGTGCCGCGTGCTATCCGGCGATGACGCTGAGGAACAACTCCAGAACCAACAGACTGGTACTGACGACCGCGGCGGCCCCAAGAGCGACCCCCGTCCCGGCGCCTATCGCCGCACTCCGCCGCGTCGAGATGCGCCGAGTCTCGATCCGGTCGATCTGCGCTGTCGCGATGGCGACGCGGGCCCCCGCAGCGTTCTGCCCGACGAGGCTGTCGCCGACGACCTCAGCCGAGCGCAAATCGACCTCGCGGCGGTCTGCCGTGACGACACGGATAGACTCGGTCGGTTGGACCGCCTCGGTCGTGACCGACCGTGACGTGACGCAGCCAGAAAGCGCAAGCGCGAGAGTCGCGGACGAGACAAGTAGACGAGTAGACATTAACGAGGCGTAGGGGTGGCGAGCGTTCGTCAAGAAACGGCTGCCCTCACCTCGTTTTCTGATCCAATCGCACTACGCCGTCGCGGCGCCGCGGCGGTGGAGGACCCACGCCAGCCCGACCGTCCCCAGCACGACGGCGAGCTGCACGACGGGCACGAACACGAACGCGAGCGCGCCCTGCGCGTCGGGGTGGAGCCAGAGCGCGTCGGCGTAGAGCGCGGCCGCGCCGAGGACGACCGCGCCCGCGCCGACGAGGCCCGCCACGCGCGCCCGCGCCGACCAGAAGCGCGACAGGCCGACGGCGAGCGCCGCGTACGGCAGGAGCGCCCACGCGGCGAACCCCAGGCCGGCGCCGCTGAGCGTGCCCAGGCCGTCGCCCGCCCAGACGAGTGCGGCGAGCGTGCCGAGGGCGCCGGCGGCGAGGAGGGCGAGCGTGAGCCGGCGGAGGGTATTCGGGTGCATAGGTTCGGGTTCACCCGACGGGGCGGGGTGGAGGGCCGTCAAGGTAGATCGCCGCCCGTTAATGGGCGTCTGGTCAGCCGAGCCCGTCGAACTCGCCGAGCATCGGGTCCCCGAATCTCGCCGCGTCGCGGCTGTTCTTCTGAACCACGATCGCGCCGAAGAGGCCCAGCAGGAAGGCCATCGCGTAGAAGCCCTTTTCGCTCAGCGCCAGCGTCGCGTTCCACAGGCCGACGCCGAGCAGCACGAGTGCCGCGCCCGTCGCGACCCAGCACAGGCCGAAGTAGAGGGTCGTGACCGGGAGGCCCTCCAGGCGGTCGCGGACGGACTTCTGGAGCGAGACGGCGGCGAAGAGGCCGAACAGCAAGAGCGTGAGGTAGTAGCCCTTCTCGTTGAGCGCCATCGCCGCGTTGGACAGCCCGACGAGGTACGCGACGGCGCCAGAGAGCAGGGCTGCCCACGAGGCGCCGACGAACGCCGCCGAGGGGTTGGGGGAGGGAGTCGTCAT
>DASWMO010000239.1:0-1949 GCA_036399715.1 Rubricoccaceae bacterium | reverse complement strand
CCCCGTGTTGATGGCCACGCCTGCCGCAGCCACCCACACGAGCGCGCCCGTCGCTACCGGCGCGGGCGCGTCCAGCCGCCGAACCGCCTCCCACACGATCCCGCCGACGGCGACGAGCAGCAGGACCGCGTTGGCGAGGGCGGCGAGAATCGACGAGCGCCGCCAGCCGTAGGTCCGCCGCAGCGTCGGGGCGCGCGTCGCGAGGGCAGACGCGCCCCAGGCGAGCAGCAGCCCGAGCACGTCGCTGAGGTTGTGCCCGGCATCGGCGAGCAGCGCCAGCGAGTCGGCGCGCAGGCCGACGCCCGCCTCAACGGCCACGTACGCAAGGTTCAGCCCGACGCCGAGGGCGAAAGCGCGCGAGAGCGGGTCGGGCGATGCGTGGGCATGGTCGTGGGCCATCGGGTCGGGAGAGTAGAACAGTCTGAACGTGCACAGCCGCTCCGGGTGCCGGCGGAGCGCGCTGCGCGGACGGCCGTCCGCTAGATTCCGCGACGCCCCCGCCCCGCCCGTGATCACGCTCGACCGCGACGCCCCGCTCCAGATCGCCGACCAGATCGCGCAGGGGCTGCGCTACGAGATCGGGGCCGGCACGTACCGCCCCGGCGAGCGCCTGCCGAGCACGCGCGCGCTCGGCGAGACGCTCAGTGTCTCCTTCCACACGGTCCGCAAGGCATACCAGACGCTCGCCGGCGAGGGCGCGCTCGTCGTCCGCCAGGGCGGCGGCTACTCGGTCGCCGAGCGGAGCGCGCTCACGCGCTCGGAGCGGCTGGAGCGCGCTGCGGGCGTCGTGCAGGATGCGCTCCACCGGCTCGTGAGCCTCGGGTTGAGCGAAGACGAGATCGAGTACGCCGTCGAGGAGGGCGTCCAGTTTTTCGAGCGTCCCGGGCCGCGGCGGGCCCTCCTGTTTGCAGCCCCGTACCGCGAGCTCGCCGAGAGCGGCGCCGAGCAGGCTACGGCCGCCCTCCAGGAGCGCGTCGCGGCTGTCCTCACCGGCGACCTCACCGCCCGGACCGAGGCGGCCGGCATCGTCGCGCCGCTCACGGCCCTGCGCGACGTGCACCGCGTGCTCCCGGACGTCGAGGCGGTCGGCGTCGTCGTCCACTACCCGCAGGCGGTTCTGGAAGCCGTCGCCCGCCTCGGGCCGTCAGAAACGGTAGCCCTCGTCACGCGTTACGCCGACGCCATCGCTCCACTTCTCGACGAGGTCGGCGCGCGGACAGGATTCGCCGGCCACGCGGTCGCGCTCACCGTCGAGGCCGAGCGGCGGCAGCTCGACGCGACGCTCCGCCAGGCCCGCGTCGTCCTGTACACACCCCAGGCGCGGCGGCGCCTCCGCACGGCCCTCGCCGGGACGGACGCCGTCGCCCTGGAACTGACACCGACGCTCTCGCCCGAGTCGCTCGTCCGCATCCGCGAGGCGCTCGCCGCGTGAGGCATTGCCCGAGCCGGCGCGCTCGGCCACATTCATCCTTGCACCTCCGTCCGCCCGTCGCGACGTTACGGCTCCCCTCTCGCCCCGCCCGATGCACATCGTCTCGACCAACGTCTACGGAGGCCCGAACCAGTACGCCCTCTTCCCGATCATCCGGCACACGATCCAGCTCGGTGCACTCGAAGACCGTCCGACAGGCACCCTCCCCGGATTCCCCGAGGCGCTCGTCGTCGCGCTTCCGGGCCTGGCGAAGCACGGCTGCTCGTACCGCGAGCCCGGCGGCTTCATCCGCCGCATGACCGAGGACGAGGGCACGTGGATGGGCCACGTCTGGGAGCACGTCGCCTTGGAGATCCAGGGCATCGCCGGCAACGAGGTCACGTTCGGCAAGACGCGCAGCACGCGGCGCGAGCGCGGCGAGTACGACATGATCTACCAGTTCAAGCACGCCGAGGTTGGGCTCGCGGCCGGCGAACTGGGTCTGCGCCTCATCCGGAGCCTCCTCCCGGCCGACCTC
>DASWMO010000238.1:0-4883 GCA_036399715.1 Rubricoccaceae bacterium | reverse complement strand
CGCGGCGTGGACGCGAGCGCGTCGACGTCGAGGTCCACGCCGCCGACGGCCTCGCGCATGCGGCCGGTGTAGCGCGCGGCGAGGCCGCCGGTCGCCGTCGCGACGGTCGCGGCGAGCGTGTGCGTCGCCGCTTCCGGGCGGATGCGGAAGCCCGGAATGACACTCGTGACCTGCGCGCCGAGCACGACGCCGTCGGTCGGGTTGTAGCCGACGAGCGGGAAGGCGGTCGTGCGGCGGAGGATGTTCTCGTAGCTGTCGTATCGGTTGACGTCGCCGTCGTCCGAGCGGCGGTCCTCGACCTGCCGGCCGCGCGCGGCGATGGTGAGGCCGTCGGGCGTGTCGTAGACCGCGACATCGCCCGCGGGGGCGTCGAGCGAGTCGCGCCCGCCGCCGCCGACGACGCGGACGGCGATGCGGTCCGGGCCCGTCCCGACGACCTCGAAGCGGTCGCGGCCGCCAAAGCCGTAGAAGCGGACCTCGCGCGTCTGGCGCGGGAAGAACGTGCGCTGGTAGAGGACGCGGTCCTCGTTGCCCTCCTTGTCCGAACGGACGACGACGCTCAGCCGGCCGTCGTCCTCGCGCGTCGCCGTGAAGCGCTCGCGCTCGTCCGAGCCGACGACGTCGACGATGCCCGAGTGCAGCTCGTAAAGCTCCGAGATGACCGCGACGAGGCGGTCGCGGCGGCCGCGCAGCCCGAGCGTCCACTCGGGCCCGACCTGGGCGTAGATCTCCGACGGGAGCGAGCGGACGGCGGCGTCGATGGCGGCGTCCGAGAGGTCCGTCTGGACCGCCCGCGCGACCTCCTGCATGTCTTCGAGCGTGAGCTCGTTGAAGAAGCGGCGGTCCTGTTCGAAGCCGTTGGCCGTCAGGCCGCGGAGGCCGCCGAAGTCCTCGCCGAACGGCTGGAGGCGCTCGTCTGCGAAACGCTCCAGTAGCCGTGGAGCGATGCCGCTGAGGCCGTAAAAGGCGAAGTCGTGGTCCTGCGTGATGGGCCGGTAGACCTTACCGCGCGTGGCGGCCTCACCTGTGAGCGTCGGGTCGAGGTCGCCGGGCTCGTACTCCGCCCAGCGCCACTGCCCCTCGTGCCGGTCCCAGTCGGCGACCATCATGTCAAGGAGGCGGGCGCGGAGAAAGGCGCGCTGGTCCACGCGGCGGTCCTGGTCGCCGCGGAGCTCCTCGCGGAGCTTGGTCTCCGAGACGACGTCCGTGACATCGTCGAAGCCCTCGACGCCGCGCATGTCGTCGGCGGCGCGCGTCTCGATGATGGCGACGCGGCCCGCGAACTGCTCGCGGTAGCGCCCGAGGCGCGGGTCGTCGGGGATGTAGACGAGGCGCGGGCGCGAGATGAGGACGCCGGCCGCGCGCGAGAGCGGGTACGCGACGATGGCGCCGAACGGCGTCTGCGCCGAGCGGAGGTCCAGCACGACCGACCCGGCGACGCCGTTGCGGAGCTCCTCGGGGATCTGGCCCGTGCCGCCCTTCTCGACGAGACGGACGTTGTACTCGCGGCCGTCGGCGCCTTCGAAGCGGAGGCCCGTCGTCTGGTTGCTGCCGGTGATGTAAAGCGGCGTCAGGCCACCGCCTTCCGTCCCGATATCGAGCACCGGAATGGAGACGGGCGTCGCCCAGACGTCGCGGTAGCCCTCGCCCCAGACGGTGCGCGTGAACCCGTCGTTGCGGAACGGGCCCGTCACGAAGTTGACGTCGGTCGGCACGATGACGCGCCCCCCGAGCTCGGGCGGCAGGCTGCCAGCCGTCGTCTCGGGGATGTCGGGCTCGGTAAGCTCGGGGTTGGCCTCGGCGATCTGGGACCGGAAGGCGACGGTCGTCGCGCCCGTCCGCACGTCGACCTCGACCGTCTCCGCCCACAGGCGACCGTCGGCGAAGTAGACGAGGCGCTGGTAGCCCGGGCTGGGGAGGACGTGGGCCGCGCCACGGCCCGCGACGGCTGCCTCGGCGTGCCCGCCGCCGGTGCCGGAGACGAGGTACGACTGGCGGCTGGTCTCGGAGCGGACGACGTCGAACGTCTGGAGGCTGCGGTCGTGCGAGGACGCGTAGACGAGCCGGTCCTGGCGCGCGAACAGGCCGTCGAGGACGGTCCGCATGGAGCGATAGCGCTCGGAGGCGAGGCTCTGGCCGCTCGTGCCGACGGTCTGCCCGACGAGCGGGCCGAGGCCAAGCGTCGCGAGCGTCTGCCCGACGGTTCGCTGGCCGGCGTACTCGCCGTTCGAGACGATCGGGTGGTGCCCGACGACGACGACGCGGTCGTCCGAGCGGTCCTCGATGACGCCTTCGAGGTACGTCGCGACGTCGGCGGGGCTGCGGACGTTCTCGCCGCCGAAGGTGCCGTCGGGGCGGTCGCCGGGGTCGCGGAGCCACCACGCCGTGTCGAGGGCGACGAGGCTCAGCCCGGGCGCGAGTTCGATCACGCGCGGGCCGCCGGCCTGGTCGCCGGGCGTGAGCACGCTGTCGCCGAGGGCCCCGATGAGCGCGTCTTCGAGGCGCTCGACGCCGTCCTTGCCCTCGGCCCAGTCGCGGTCGCCGGGGACGGCGATGACGCGGCCCGGATAGCCTGCGAGCGCACGGCCGAGGGCCTGCACCGGGACGAGCGCGGTGCCATCGCCCTCGCGCAACCCGTTCGCCGTCTCGTCGCCGAGCAGCACGACGGCCGACGCCTGCCCGGCGGCGCGCGCGTCGGCGCCGAGGGCCGTCAGCACGGCCTCGCTGCCGCCGCGGGCGAGATCGCCCGTGTTGCCGGTCATAAAGACGCGGAACGCGACGACGCCCTCGGGCAGCGGCTGCGCGGGCGCGTCGCGGTAGCGCGGCGCGACGTAGTCGCGGGTCGTCGCGCAGCCGCCGGCGAGCGCGGCCAGGGCGACGCACGCGACGGCAAGGGCGGGCGGGATGAGGCGGTGACGGGCCGCGGGGCGGCTAGCGGTCGGTCGGGTCAAAGCGAAGAAGCGTGGCGGGGCCCGTCGGCCCCTCGTTGGAGATGTAGAGCGTCCCGTCGGGGGCGAACGCGAGGCCCTCGGGCTGCGCGAAGAGCGCCTCCGGGAGCGAGACGACGGTCACGAGCGACCCGTCGGGCGCGAGCACGGCGACGGCCTTGCGGACCGACGACAGGACGTACAGCTCGCCCGTGCCGGGCCGGACGGCGAGGGCGGACGGCTTGAACGAGTCCGACGTGTCGACGAGGCGGCGGTCCAGCGTAAACGCCGGCGCGGCCGAGAGCGTGTTCGTGTCGAGGCTGAACGCGTAGACCGCCCGGACGTCCTGGAGGCCGTTGCCGGGGTTCTCTTTGCACGCGATGAGCAGGCGGTTGCCGGCGGCGTCGTAGGCCAGTCCCTCGGTGTCGTTGCGCCCAGCAAGGTCTGTCTGGAAGCGCTCCGCCTCGACGGCGGTCCCGCCACGGCGGACGCGGTAGAGGTCGCCATTGCTGCTGAGCACCCACACGTCGGTGCCGACGCGCTCGACGCCTTCGAAGTCGCCGCGCTCCTTGAACACCTCGCGGCCGCGTATGTCGCCGGTCGCCGCGTCGAGCGTGTAGAGCGTGCCGATCTCGTCCTGGACGGCTCCGAGCGTGCCGTCTTCGAAGACTGTCAGGCCCGAGATCTCGCGCAACTCGTCCGGCAGCGCGATCGTCGCCGACGGTGCGGCGAGCGCGTACGGGACGTTGGGCAGCGGAGCCGAGGCGATAGCCGCGGAATCCGGCGCGGAGGCCCGAGGCGCCGAGGCGCCGTCGCCGCACGCCGCTCCGAAGAGCAGGCCGAGGGCGGGAAGGGTAAGAAGTCGGTGCATCGCGCGTCAACGCTGCACACGTCCAGCGGGTTCGGGAAGACGCCGCGCAGCCGGCTACCTTGCCGGCTGCCCTCGCCAGACGCTCTGTGTCCCTCTCGTTCCGCACGGCCGCGCGCACCGAGGCGCTGCTCGACGCCTTCGCGGCCGAGGTCCGCGCGCGGCCGCTCGCGGGCGCGCTCGTACGGGAGACGGTCGTCGTGGCGCGCTCGACGGCCCTGCGGGCGCACGTCGAGGACCGACTCGCGCGGCTCGTCGGGTGCGCGGCGTCCGTGGACCTCCAGTCGCCGCGCCTGTTCGTCGCCGAGCTCGGGCGACGCTTCGGGCTCGTCCCGCCCGCCCCGGGCGGGCGGGCCTACGAGGCGAGCGCGCTCGCGTGGCGCATCGCGCACCTGCTGCCCGCGCTCACGGGGCCGCTCTACGCCCCGCTGACGGCGTACCTCGACCGGCAGGCCGAGACCGAGCGCCCCGGCGGCACGTTCGCCCTCGCCGCCCGCCTCGCCGCCGCCTTCGACGACTACCAGGTCTACCGCCCCGAAACGCTCCGCGCGTGGGCGGAGCACCGGTTGATTCACGCCGGCTGGCCGCACGAGGCGTGGCAGGCAGACCTCTGGCGGCACCTGCTCGCTGAGCCGCTCACGGCGCCCGACGGGACGCCTGAACGCGACCGCGCCTCGGTCCTCCGTGAGCTGACCGAGCGGCTCGGGCAGGCGTCGCTCGGCGAGGCGGCGCGGACGCTCCCGGCGCGCGTGTCACTCATCGGGACGCCGCTGCTGCCGCCAGCGTACCTCCGCGTGCTCGTCGCGCTCGCCGGCCACGTGGACGTGACGATCTACGCCGCCGTGCCCGGCCGCGACGGGGCGGGCGAGGCGCCGGCCTTCGGTGCACCTGCGCGCCACCCGCTCCTGCACGCGCTCGGCGGCCACACGCGCGACACGGCCGACCTGTTCGACGCGCTCGGCGTGCCCGCCTCAACGCACACGCCCGCCGAGGCAGCGCCCGACCCGCGGTCCGCGCTGCACACGCTCCAGCACGCGCTCCTCACGGATACGCCGCCGGCCGCACTCGTGCCGCTCGCGCTCGGGGAC
>DASWMO010000237.1:0-2358 GCA_036399715.1 Rubricoccaceae bacterium | reverse complement strand
GACGGCCGCCGACGCGCTGGACGGCCTCTCGGCCGCGCTCGACGCTCAGGGCCGCACGGCCGAGGTCGAGCCACTCGCCGACGCCGTCGAGGCGCGCACGACGGACCCCGAGGCGCGAGCTCGCATCCGCCTCCGCCGCGCCCAGTCCGCGCTCGAACTCGGCGACGCCGCGCTCGCGGTCACGCGCCTCGACGCGCTCCTCGCGGACAATCCGCCGGCCGACGTCGCGGCCGACGCGCGCCTCGCCCTCGGCGGCGCGACGCTCGCCGCAGGCCGCCCGGCTGACGCCGCGCGCGTCTACCGCGACCTCATCGCGCAGGACCCGCAGTCGCCGCTCGCGCCCGAGGCGCAGCTCGGCCTCGCCGACGCGCTCCTCGCCGCCGGAGACGCCCAGGGCGCCCTCGATGCCGCCGCCGCCTTCCCGCGTCTCTACCCCGGCGACCCCGAGCGCACGGCCGACGCCCTCCGCCGCGAGACCGATGCCCTCCGCGCGCTCGGCCGCACGGCCGACGCCGACGCGCGCCTCCGCGACCTCGTCGCGCGATTCCCCGCCTCGGCCGCCGCCGCGGACGCCCTCCGCGAGCGCCCCGACCTCGCCCCGGCCCCGTGACGCGCCTCGACGCCTCGGACCATCCCCACCCCGCCGCCGTCCCGGCGGCGGGCGAGCCGGTCGCGCGCTACGTGCTCCGGTCCGAGCACCACGTCCGCGCGCTCGTCCGCACGTCCGCCGCGTCAACGCGCCGCGTGCAGGTCCGATACGGCGTCTACGCGGCCGTCATGCTCGCGACGTGGGCGGCCGGGCACGTCCTCACGGGCGGCGCCCCGAACCCGCTTCTGCTGTACGGGTCGCTCGTGTTCGCCGCCTTCTCGGTGGTGCGGCCCCTCGTCGTGCGCCGCCAGGCCGAGCGCCTCGTCGCCGACCGCCCCGACGTCGGGCGGCCGGTCGAGGTGCGCGTCGCGGCCGGCGAGTTCGACGTCCGCGTCGAGGGCGTCGCGCGCAGCGCCCAGCGGCTCGACACGCTCCACGCGGTCCACGTCGCGCCCGAGGGCGTCTTTGTGGAGCCGTTCCGCAACGAAGCCCTGTTCGTCCCTGCCGAGGCGTTCGCGAGCCCGGCGGACCGCGCGGCCTTCGAGCGCGCGCTCCTCGCCGGCGCGCGAATCCCCGGCCCGACGCTCTGACGGCCCCTTCCTCAGGCTCCCCGGTATCTGCCATGGCCCTCTCCCGACTCGCTCTGATCACCGCCGTCGCGGCCGCCTGCTCCTCGGGCGCCCTCGCCCAGCCGGCGACGAATCCGGGGCTACCGAGCCTCACGCCGCGCGTGTTCACCAGCACGGGCCCCGCGCGCGTGAGCCTGCCCGCAATCCAGCGCCAGCCGCTGACAGGCTTCGGGCCGCCGCCGCGGACGTACGTCGTCCCGGCCGAGCGCGTGCCGGTCGTCGAGCCGTTCGAGCCGCCCGTCGAGGCGCTCCCGCCGTTCGAGATCGCCGCGCCGGCCGAGCCGGCGGCCCGCGTCCGGACGCGGCGGACGTTCCGCGCCGAGGCGGCCGTAGGCTCGCAGTTCGCCCGCTCGGGCCGCCTCGACTTCGAGGCGGCCGGCGAGTCGGGCCTGTTCTTTGTCGACGCCGACCTCGACGGCCTGACGGGCTCGGCGGATTATGTCCGCTCGGACCGGCTGACGGTCCGAGCCGGCGGCCAGTCCTACGCCCGCGGCCGGCTGCGCCTCGACGGCGTCCTCACGGCCGACGCCTACACGCTGCCCGGGACCGCCTCGGGTGAGCGCCGCACGCGCTTTGCCGCCGGCACGACGGTCGGCGCGGGCGGCTTCGGGCGCGTGCCCTACGACGTCCGCGCGGGCTACAC
Source organism: Rubricoccaceae bacterium (assembly GCA_036399715.1). Taxonomy (GTDB): domain Bacteria; phylum Bacteroidota; class Rhodothermia; order Rhodothermales; family Rubricoccaceae; genus DASVSE01. The sequence continues at coordinate 497 of DASWMO010000237.1, read as the reverse complement.
GCAGTCGCGCCTCGGCGGCGGCGAGGCGGGCGAGACGACCGAGGGCCGCCTCGACGCTGAGGCGCGCGTCGGGGTCGGGCGCCTCCGGCTCGACGCCGCGGGCGGCCTCTCGGGCGCAGGTGGGGACGCTGGCGTGGGCGGCGGCTTCGGCGACGTGTCGTACGGGTCCGCTGGCATCGCCTTCGCCACGGGCCGACCCGACGGCGCGCGCCTCACGCTCGGTCTGCGCGGGCTCGCAGTGCAGGCAGCAGACGCCGGCGGGACCGACGCGACGGCCGTCGGTCCCGTCGTCGACGCCCGCCTCCCGCTCTCGCCGACGCTCGTCGCGTTCGCGGTCAACACGCCGCGCCTCGACGTCCGGTCGCTCGCCGCGCTTGCCGCGATCAACCCGTACGTCGCAACCGGCGCCGTCGTCCAGCCGGACGTGCTGCCAGTGGATGCCCGCGCGGGTGTCGAGATCGGCCGCGCCACGGCGCGCGTGCGCCTTTACGGGCTCG
>DASWMO010000236.1:0-6869 GCA_036399715.1 Rubricoccaceae bacterium | reverse complement strand
GCCTCGATGACGGCGACGTCGATCTTCCGCATCGTCATCATCGCCTCGAACGCGCGCTTGGCCGCGGCGGGATCAGAATCTGCGATCGCCTGCGTCAGCGCGACCGGCGTGATCTGCCACGACAGCCCCCATTTGTCCCTGCACCAGCCGCACGCGCTCTCCTGACCGCCGTTACCGACGATCGCGTCCCAGTAGCGGTCCGTCTCGGCCTGGTCCGCGGTCGCGACCTGAAACGAGAACGCCTCGGTGTGCTTGAAGGCCGGCCCGCCGTTGAGCCCGAGGCAGGGGATGCCGAGCACGGTGAACTCGACCGTCAGCACGTCGCCTTGCTTCCCGGACGGGTAGTCCCCCGGCGCGCGGTGCACGGCGGTGACGGCCGAGTCGGGAAAGGTCTCGGCGTAGAAGCGCGCCGCGTCCTCGGCGTCGCGGTCGTACCAGAGGCAGATCGTGTTCTTGGCTGGAGTCGTCATGGGGCGTGGGGGTGCGTCGCTCGGAGACGGAGCGACTGGTGGTGAGTGGAGAGAGAAGCTCCCCGCGCTCGCTGACACCACCTCTTCACATGTCCTTCTAATGGGTTGCGGTGGGCGAGACGACCCGGCAGGCAACGCGTCTCGCTAGCGCGGGGAAGGTGGACCAGCCTACGGTGTAGGGTCACGCTCTGCTAGCGTGACCGGCAGCCCGACGAACCGTCCGTATCCCTCCGCCGCGCGTGCGAGGTCCGACTGCTCGGACGCGCTGAGCCGGACGTGCATGGAGAGCCGCACGACGAGCCGCTCCCGCTCCAGGGTTCGCCTCCACCCTCCGACAACGACCCCGTTCCGAACGACCAGGTGAGAGGTGAGTCCGGAGCCCCAGCCGTCGAGCACACGCGGCGCCCCCGGATCGAGAGACGGGCCGTGGTCCCGGTACGCCACGATGTGCTCGTCGTAGTTCGGCAACAGAAGGACCGTCGGCTCCTGCGGTGGCGGCAGCGTCTGGGCTGCTCGCCAGTAGGCACGCCCGTCCACGGTCACCTGTTCAAGCTGGTGCCGGACGTAATCGAGCCCGGCCTTCGCGTCGGCCATCGTGAGCCCTGACCACCAGGCGAAGTCGTGCACGGTCGCCGGGCCGTGGCTGGCGAAGTAGCGCCCCGCAAGCTCGGCAACTGCTTCCTCGCGTTCACGCGGACGAGCTGGGGGCACACGCTCGTCGAGCAGGGCGTAGGTGAACTGCTTTCCTCGGAGCGGACCGCTACAGACGACGGCGTCGAGTTCCGCCCGCATCATGAGGTGCGCGAGCCTCTGCCCGCGCGCGGCGATTCCGGCTGCTTCGAGCACCGCTGCCAGCTCGGTCCGGGTCCGGTGCCGTCCGCCCTCCAGCGCAGCAGCGAGGAGCGCGTTGCTCCTCGCGTAGACGGCGCCGCCGAGTTCCAGCTTTCGGTCGTACGAGGCGTTCTGCGCGCTCACGCGCGCCCCGGTCAGGGCCAGCATCCAGCGGATGTCCTCGGGCATCACGAAGTGCCACGTCGGCCGCATCACGTGGGTACGGAGGATCGCTCCGGCCGCGAACAGGGCGTCGATTGTTGCACGGTCGGCCCCAGAGGCCCTCAGTGCGAGCGCCCATGTGGCGCCGGCGTAGTCCTGTGCCTGGACGGCGCCCATCCAGCGGACGACGTCGGTGGCCGTCTCCAGCGGGGTCCCGATCAGATGCTGGTTGCGGAGACGCTCTCCGGGGAGGTCAACCAAGGGGATCGTCTCGTTCTGCAACCGCGGGAGAGCAGGGCCTTAGGATGAAGGTACGAGGGCCTGGGACGCGTGCTGACAAGCTGCGGCGGTCGTCTAACCCTTCGTTTATCAGAGATCGCCCGGAGTCAGCGGCCGGCTCGGGGTAGAACCACCGCACTACCGTCGGGCGCTTCCTGCGGCGAGTCAGGCGGCGTTGTCGGGTGAAAACGGCGGAGCCGCTCCGATCCTAGCGCCGATAAAGCGAGCCTGCGAACCTCACCGGGGAGCCGCTCGGTCTGCCACGCCCGCTCGGCGTCGACGGAGTTTCCGGCCGCGTCGACAGCCCTCAAGGCGTACACCACACTGCCCAACGAGTGGTCCGCCATGTGGGCCGTCGCTGCCGCATGCCCAGTCGCGCGGGCCGCTTCTGTTGCCGCCTCGCTTGGTGCGTCTCGTGCGGCCGCATGTGCAGCCCACGCCGCCCTTTGTGCGGCCCCGACCGGGACCTCACCCCTTGCCCATGCTCGGGCAACCTCGACGGCCCGCCTCGGCCGGTCGTCGGTGCTGTGGGCCTCGAAGAGCGGCAACACACGCGCCGCGCAGTCTGCTGCCCACGCCGCCAGCATCCGGTGCTCGGTTATGCTGAGAGGGCCACCGCGGTGGTTTGCGACGAAGCGGTAGTCTCGCATTGAGCCAGGCACGGGGGCCATCTAATAAGTGGTCGCTCACCGGCGCGAAGGGAGACGGAGACACGACGGACGGGTGCCGTCTGGTGTGGCGGCAGGTCTCCGCCTACCGGATTTGAAGCTCCGGGACCCACCCCCGGACGGTCTCGTGGTGCTCCGCCCACGCCACCCACACCGACCGCGCCCACGCGCGGACCGCCCTCCGGTGCGTCTCCGCGTTCGCCGCGTCGACCACGTCCGCCACGGTGGTGCCCCCGAGCGAGGCCGGCGGCCGGAGCCAACCGAACCGGCCCTTCACCTTCGAGATCGCCACCATGATCCGGTTCGCCTCTCGGACGTCGAACCCGTGCTCGACTGTCAGACAGAGCCGGATGAGGTGGACGCCGACCGAGTTCATGGTCTGAGGGGACGGCTCCCCCGGGTGCTGCGCCGCGTAGGCGTCCACGGAGAGCCGGTGGACGTCCGCGAGGTCGGGGTCGCTGTATTCGCGCGCAAGGACCCGCCCGTAAGCGGCCCAGCAACCGGGGGACGACGCCATGTACCTGTGGACCGGCCCGCTGACATCGGGGAAGAGGCCTCGGCAACCGGGACACAGAGCAAGTGCGGGAGCCCTCATGATTCGCGTCAGCGTAGGAAGCGCATAATGAATGGCGGCTCACCGGCGCGGGAGCGCCCGGTGCTGCCGCAGGTTACATCGACGGGGGACGCTCAATCCTCGATGGCCTCGACGCCGAGTCCCCGCATCCGCGCGACCATCTCTCGCATTGCATGGAGCTTCTCGGGCGGGTGTCCCTTCCATGTCTCGACTTCCCCGACGACACGGAGCGGGTCTCGAGTCCGGTACGACTTGGTCGGATTCCCGGCGTACTTCGTGTTGGTCACGTTGGGGTCGTCCTCAAACGGGCCGGTCGGTTCCACAACGTAAATCCGCTCCCGGCTGTCGCCTAGGGCCAGTTCGGCTCCCCAAATGGCCGCGTCCAAGGTGGCTGTCAAGTAGATGTAGGCCGCCTGTCTCCCACTCCCGAAGTTGGAGCGGAAGCCGGGGACAACTAGGTCCCCCGAGGTCAAAGCGGCCTTCGTGCCGTGGTAGAACGACTCCGTAGTCCGGTCATCATCGGCTTTCATTGAGTCGTTACGCAGTGTAACAGAGGGCCGCTCACGGGCGGCACGGGCGCGAAGGTAGACGTCAGCACCGCGTTCGCCGGGCCGTCGGGTGCAGCGGCGGGTTCGCCCGCTCTGGCAGGGCGCACCTCAATAGACGAGGTTGGGGCCGAAGTCAGGTTCCTCACCCTGACCCAGCGCGGCTCGCCACGCGTCGACCTTGCCCGCACCGTACTCCCACGTCCGGTCCAAGACGTCGAAGTACGCCAGCACCGACGATGTGTCCCCGGCGGCCAGGAGGTCCCGGGCGAGCGTCACGTTCGGGCCGAAGCTCACCTGAACCGGAGCGGCTAAGACGCGCCCGGCGTCGAGGAGCCGGGTGCGGGCGGTTGCCGTGTCACCGGCCATGAGGGCTAGCCGCCCTTCCACGATGGCCGCTTTCTCGGTCGCCCTCGTGCTGCGAGAGACCACCTGCGCGTCGAGCATCGCGAGCGCCTCGCGGACCTCGGCGGCCCGGGCACGAGCCTCACTCGTCCGCCCGGCGTCGAGGGCGGCCACGGCGACATCACCGAGGTAGTCGGGCTGGAAACGCGGGTCGTCGACAATGGCGAGCCGTTCGAGGGCGCGCTCGTACCGGCACTCGTGGTATGCCCGGTCGGTCTCGGACGTGCGCCGGTCACAGGTGGGGACGGCCGCGAGCGCGTCGACATCCACTTCTGGGGTCGGCTCGGCGCATCCGACGAGCGTGAGGGCGAAGAGAGCTAGGAGATAGCGGATGTTCAAGCGGGCTAATACAGCGCGGCCTAGCAGCCGCCCGAGGCACGGTGTATCAACGACGCGAAAGTAGGTGAGCTTGGCCAGACGAGGCGCGGCCCCAGCCGTGCGGTCCGCTGCAGACGCGGGTTATGCCGCCGGCCTCGTTGAAGCGCCCCCGGCGCGGTCTACCCGCGGTCGTCCGCCGTCGGGCCGTACGTCCCGGCCAGGGGGACATCCAGGAGCCGGAGGTAGACCGTGAGCTGGCCCCGGTGATGGATCAGGTGACTCAGCGACATATCCCGGAACGCCGCCTCCCGCCTCTTCTCGAACATGACCGCTCCGCGCATGCTCATCCGCCACGGCTGAGAGGCATCCCGATCGGCCGTACCCTCCATCGCCAGGCGCGCCCCATCGACGGCGGCGTCGAAGGCCTCGAGCGCTGAGGCGACCGAGCCCGGCCGGACGCACTCGTACGAGGCCGGGTCCACGTCAAGCTCGTCGGCGGCGAACACCTGCTCGGCCCAGCGGACGCACTCGGCCATATGCCCGGCGAGCTCCCCGGCCGTGAAGGACTTCGCGTGGGGGCGCCAGCTGAAGTGCTCCTCGGGCAGCCGTTCCAAATGCCGCCGGGCAGTTCGTGCTTCGCGGGTGAACTCCTCCAGAAGGGCGTCGATTCTTGCCATGGCGGTCAGTGGTACAAGGGGAGGGTTCAGAGGCAGAGGGCCCTGTGGGGAGTCAGACGAGTGCTGGATCATGCGGGCCCTCCGTCCCCTGCAACGGGTGTCAGGCTGCGCACAAAAGCCCCGGGGGTGCAGGGACCAAGGGGGCTACGGCTCCTGCGGCTCGCAGAGGAGCATCCAGGAGGTCCCGAACCGGTCCCGGAGCATGGCGAACCGCTTCGAGAAGAAGGTCTCTTCCATCTTCATAAAGATCTGGCCCCCGTCCGAGAGGAGCGTGTAGATCCGCTCGGTCTCCTCGGCCGTATTGAGCGTGAGCGTCAGGTAGGCGCTCCGCATCGGTTCGGCGTGCGGTATATCCGCCCCGGTTATGACGCCGCCGCCGAGCTCAAGGCGCGCGTGCATGACGGCGTTGGACCAGTCAGCAGGGGCCGGGGACACACCGGGCTGGCTTCCATGCCGGTGCATCATGGTGATCCTTCCGCTGAGGTGCTCCTCGTAGAAGCGGAAGGCCTGCTCGCAGTGACCAGGGTAATTGAGATTGACGCTGAGCTTCATCGGATAGGTCGGCCGACCAGTTAGGCGGCTCGTTGCTAGTGGGAAACACCGTCGAAGCCCTCGCGTGCGAAGGGTCGCGGGGACGACGGTTACGGCCAGGCCAGATAGGCCGCCGAGGGGTAGGACTATGCCTTGCGGACGGGGTAGCGCAGGTGCGTCACGCCGACGCCCGCGATCACCGCCGGGTCGCCGAGGACGGTCGGCGCGCCGGCGAGGTGGTCGAAGAACCGGACCCCGGAGCCGAGGAGGACCGCCGCGAGGTCGACGTGGACCTCGTCGAGGAGGCCCGCATTCAGGCACTGCTGGATCGTGTCCGCACCGTGGACCCCGACGGACTTCCCGGCCGCCGCCGCTTTAGCCTGGTCCACGGCGCTCTCGATCCCGTCGGTCACGAAGTGGACCGTCGAGCCTGGCCGCGGCCACCCGGCGGGGACGTGGTGGGTGAGGACGAACGCGGGTCCCCACGCGTGATTACCGCCCCAGCCGTCAGCGACGTCGAACGTGCGCCGACCGGTGAGCACGGCGCCGAGTCCGGACGTGAGACCCCGAAGGTGCGCGGCGCTCGGCTCGGACACCCGGAACGTCATGGGGTCCGACCCGCCTGTGTGGACCTCGACGTCTCCCGAGGCGAAATACCAGTCGAACACCTCAGCCACGCCGTCGTGGATGTCTGCGACGAAGCCGTCGAGTGACATGGACATGATGGCGATGACCTTCGACATTGAGTGCTCCTTGCGGGGCTAGGGACTCCGCTCACGAAAAGTACGGGGACGCCAGTCTACTCGGAGGGGGCCGGGGCGAAGACGGTCCGGAAGGCGCCCACGGCTGCAGGGTGGTACACCGTGAGGTGGGTCTCCCCGGGCAGCTCCACGTGCCGCACGTCGATGCCGGCCGGGCCGTCGGCCCGGAGCGCTCCAGCGAGCCGCTCGGCGACCTCGCCCCCGCCCTGGCTACTCGTCGCGAGGTAGAGCGTCTTACGAAGCCCGGTGCGGCCCTGCAGGAGCGTCACTGCCTCGCCCGCTAGCCGGTGGTCGTTCCACCACAGGCTCGGGTCGATCGCCACGTACGTGTCGAACAGGTCGGGCTCCAGCAGGAGCGTCTCGACGACGAACAGCCCGGCCAGCGACTCGCCGACGATGGCCGTCTCGCCCGTCGTCCGGTACAGCGAGTCGACGACCGGCCTCAACTCGTCCCGGAGGAAGGCGCGGAACGCGGCGGAGCCGCCGACACGCGGTGCGATCTCGCGGTCGCTCGCGACCTCGGTCGGGCCGGTGAGGTCGCGGCGCCGCTCCGTGTTCTCGATCCCGACCACGAGGAACGGCCGCATGGTCCCGTTGATCGACGAGATCTGGACGAGCCCGGCGATGTGGAGAAAGTCCTCCTGGATC
>DASWMO010000235.1:0-17554 GCA_036399715.1 Rubricoccaceae bacterium | reverse complement strand
GGTCCGTCGCTGTGTGCCCGACGGCCACGCCGGCAGAACCGACGCGCTGCGCCGCATCGGCGAGGGCCGCGTAGCGCGCGCGCCGGGCGGCATCCTGCCGGTTTCCGGCGCCGACGGGCGCCGCGACGACGAGGGCTTCTGCGTCGAGGTCGGCCGCGAGGGCGCGGACGAACGTCGCCTCGTCGGCGGTCTCGGGACGCAGCCCGTGGTCGACGTAGACGGCGACGGCGTCGTGTCCGAGCGATCGCAAGGCTCGGAAGAGAACGGTCGAATCCACGCCGCCGCTCGTCCCGACCACGAGACGCGTGCCCGGCGCGACGGCGCAGGAACCGGTGAGGGCGGCGGCGAGGCGGTCGGGGAAGGCGGACACAGGCGGGGCGGAGCGCTGCGGAGCGCTACAAGGTCGCGATTGGGCCGTGTGCCGGCTTGAGCGGTGTACCAGTCACCCTCCCCCGCCCCCGGGTATCCCGTCCCGTCTGAGAGGGGAGGCTTTTTTGTGCCTGGCAGTCGTTTTCCCCGGCGTTCCCGCGTTCGTAGACGCGCGCCGTGGGGCGTCTCCGCGGCGTCGGGTTACGACGAAAAACCGGGCCCGCATATCGAACACCGAACCCCTTACCGCTTGAAGCGGCGCTCGATCTCGTCTTCGGGGAGGCGGACGAGCGTCGGGCGGCCGTTAGGGTCTGTAAACGGGTCCGAGCAGGCGAAGAGCTGGTCCACGAGCGCGCGGGCCTCGGGCGGACGCAGCGTGTGGCCGGGGCGGATGGCGGATCGCCGCGCGAGGCTCCGAGCGAGGTTGTCGCGGGCGTCGAGGCGCAGCAGGTTCGCGTTGCGGCGGTACTGCGCGAGCAGGTCGTCGAGGACGGCGCGCTCGTCTCCGAGCGTGACGTCGGCCGGGAGGCCGCGGACGAGAACCGCGCCGTCCTTGGTCGGCGCGAGGTCGAAGCCGAGCGCGGCGAGGTCTGGCCCGATCTCGTCGAACAGGGCGCGGTCGGACGGCGCGAGGCGGACCGTGAACGGGAACAGGAGTTGCTGCCGCGGGGCCATCCCGCTGTCCATCGACGCGAGCGCGCGCTCGTAGAGGATGCGCTCGTGGGCTGCCTGCTGGTCGATGATGAGCAGGCCCGAGCGGACAGGCGAGAGCAGGTAGCGGCCGTGGAGCTGCCACAGTGTGCGGCCGGTGTCGGCGTCGAGGTCGCCGAGCGCTTCGGCGTCGCGCCGGGCCGGGATGGCGGCGTAGACCCCGGCCGGCGGACGGGTGGCCTCGTGCGGGCCTGTCCGGGCGGGGTCGAGCGCGGGCGCCCAGTCGGGCCACGGGTCCGGGGGCGGCATCGTGGCCGGAATGGCGAATTCAGACGGCGGCGTGGAGTGCCAGTCGTCGGGGTGGTCGCCGGGCGGGTTGGCGCCGGACGGAAGCGACGCCGTGCGCGGCGGCTCGGGCGGGAGCCTAGGGAACGCGTCACCACTCGTTCCGGCACCCCACGACGAAGGCGGCGTCTCGTTCGCTGACCCGTTCACTACCGGCTCCGCCCCGCCTGCAGACGGGACGGTCGGCGCGTCGACAGGCATGGCGCCATCGAAGCTCAGCCCGAGGCCGGACTCGGCGAGGCCCTTTTTGACGACCGCGCGGACGAAGCTGTACACGCCGCGGTCGTCGTCGAACAGGACCTCGGTTTTGGTCGGGTGCACGTTGACGTCCACGTGGCGCGGGTCGACGTCGAGAAAGAGCGCAGAGAGCGCGTGGTGGCCGTCCGGCAGGAGCGCACCGAAGGCTGTCGCGACGGCATGGTCGAGGGCGCGGCTCTTGACGTAACGGTTGTTGACGAAGAGGTACTGGTCGCCGCGCGAGCGCCGCGCCGCCGCCGGGTCCCCGACGACGCCGCGGACCGACAGGTACGTCGTCGCCTCGGCGACCTCGACGAGGCGCTCCGAGAGGTCCTGCCCGAGCAGGTCGCCGAGGCGGACTGCGAGGCGGTCCGCCGGAGGCAGGCGGTACACGTCGGTGTCGTCGTGGACGAGCGAGAACCCGACGCCTGGGTGCGAGAGCGCGAGCGCCTGGAACGTCTCGACGAGGTGCTTGAACTCGGTCGCGGGGCTCTTGAGGAAGGCCCGCCGCGCGGGGACGTTGTAGAACAGCGTCCGGACCGAGAGGCACGTGCCGTCGGGCGCGGCGCAGGGATCGGCCGAGACGAGGTCGCCGCCGTCGACGCGGACGCACATGGCGGTCGCGTCCTGGCGCCGCTTTGTCTTGAGTTCGACGCGTGCAACCGACGCGATCGACGCAAGGGCCTCGCCGCGGAAGCCGAGCGTCCGCAGGCGTTCGAGGTCCTCGAAGGCGCGCAGCTTGCTTGTCGCGTGGCGCCCGAAGGCCGCGACGGCGTCGCGCGGGCCCATGCCGCAGCCGTCGTCGGTTACCTGGATGAGGTCCGACCCCGCGCGGCGGAGCACGACGTCGATCTGAGAGGCGCCCGCGTCGAGGGCGTTCTCCATCATCTCCTTCAGCGCCGACGCGGGCCGCTGCACGACCTCGCCGGCGGCGATCTTGGACGCGAGCGTGTCCGGCAGCGCCCGAACGAGGTCGTCGCCCGCCGCGTCATCGCTCGGGGCGCCATCGCCCGTTGATCCGTCGGCCGCGGTGCCGTCAGGGAGAAGCTCGGGGTCGGGGGACACGGGGAGGGCGAGGGGGACCACATCAACGCGCGCAGACCGCGCGGCGTGCCCGTCCGGACCGGGCGGAGGGCCGTCACACCGGAGCTTCAAACTACGGGCGCCGCCGCGGCACCGGACGCCTCCGGGCTGTCCGTCGGGTCCCCGAACGTTGCCCGGAGGCGTATTCTTCGCCATGCCCGATCCGACCCGCCCCGTCTCGGACCCGCCGCGCCCCGACGGCGACTGGACGCCCGTCTCGACGGTCGCCCGAGCGAGCGGCGTCGCGTCGCCACTAACCGGCGTGCCGGTGGAGACGGCCGAGCACGCGGCCGGCGACGGAGACGACCTGCTGGCCGACACGCGGCCCGCGTTCGGCCCCGAGGGGACGGCGCCCGTCGCGGCGGCGCACGCATCGGCGGCCCCGGGGCCCGCCCCGACCGTCGCCCTCACCCCCCGGCAGGCGCACGGGACGGACGAGACCGAGCGAGGGGTCGAGGCGGACCTCGCGCGATGGCGCCGCCGGCGCAAGCAGACCGTCGAGGTGGACCCCGAGACGGCCATCGCGCAGCAGGCCGGCTACGAGGTCATGGAGATCGGCACGCCGCCGAGCTTGCTCCAGCGGTACTTCACGACACTCCGCCACGCCGTCGGGCTCGTCTACGGGTCGGCCGTCGCCGTCGCCCGCGACCGCGACCAGTTCGCGTTCGTCAAGGGCATGCCGCTGCTGCTCATCAAGATCGCGGCCTTCTTCGTGCGCCCGCTCGTGAAGCGGTCCATCCGCGAGTTGCCGATCCAGGAGCAGCTCCGCAAGCGCCTCGAACTCCTCGGGCCGACCTACATCAAGCTCGGGCAGGTTCTCGCGCTGCGAGAAGACCTGCTGCCGCCGTTCATCACCGAGGAGCTCAAAAACCTGCTGGACCGCCTGCCCGTGATGCCGTTCCCCGAGTACCTCGACCGCGTCGCGAAGGGCCTCGGGCGGCCCGTGTCGGAGATGTTCGAGTGGATCAACCCGAAGCCGCTCGGGTCGGCCTCGATCGGCCAGATCCACCAGGCGCGGACGGTCGACGGTCAGAACGTGATTCTGAAGGTCGTCAAGCCGCACGTCTACGTCGTCCTGAAGCGCGACGCGCGCCTGCTGGGCTTCTTCGGGCAGTTCCTGCAGGTCTTCTTCGCCCGCTACCAGCCCAAGAAGGTCCTCGACGAGTTCGCCGAATACACGCTCCGCGAGGTCGACCTGCGCCGCGAGGCGGACAACGCCGAACAGTTCGCGCTCAACTTCGCCGACGACCCCGACATCGTCTTCCCGAAAATCTACCGCGAGTACAGCTCCCGGCTCGTGATGACGATGGAGCAGTTCGAGGGCATCCGGCCGGACACGCCCGCCAGCCGCGCGCTCCCCGAGGCCGTCCGGGAGCGCATCGTAGACCTCGGTGCCAAGAGCATTATCCGCATGCTCTACGCCGACGGCTTCTTCCACGCCGACCTCCACGCGGGCAACCTGTTCGTGCTCGACACCGAGCCCGGGGAGGACGGCGAGATCCGGCCCCGCCTCGGGTTCATCGACCTCGGCATGGTCGGCTACTTCGACGGCGACCTGCGGCGGACGCTGCTCTACTACTACTTCTCGCTCGTCACCGGCGACGCCGAGAACGCGGCGCGCTACCTCGCGTCCGTGAGCCAGGCCGGCCCGAAGGCGGACCCGCGCGGCTTCCAGCGGGCCGTCGCCGAGCTCTGCAGGCGCTTCTACCGCGCCCAGAAGTACGGCGAGGTGTCGGTCGCCGGGCTCATCATGGAGTCCGTCGGGCTGGCCGGCCAGTACCGGATGTACTTCCCGGTCGAGCTCGTCCTGATGACGAAGGCGCTCGTGACGTTCGAGGGCGTCGGGCAGTCGCTGATGCCGGGCTTCGACGTCGCGCAGGTCTCGCAGAAGCACGTCAACAAGCTCTTCCTGAGCCAGTTCAACCCGCTCGCGCTCGTCAAGGAGAGCTTCCGCGGCGCGCCCGAACTTGTCGACCTCATCGTGAAGGCGCCGACGCTTCTCGCCGAGGGCATTCGCTTTGTCGAGGGCCGCATGCGCGGACCGTCGGAGAACCCGCTCGCGGGCCTGCGGACGGCGCTCCTCGCGGGTGCGTGCCTCGTCGCCGGCTCGCTCGCGGCGACGCTGGACCTCCTCGACCCGGTGCAGAACATCTGGTTCGTCTGGACGCCGCTGTTCGTCCTCGCGGCCGGCTTCGCCCTCAAACGCTAGCCCGCACCCGTGATGGAAGGATTCTCGTGGACCGTCGCCCGGACGGTCGGGCTGCTGACGATCTCGAACGTCTTCATGACCGTCGCGTGGTACGGGCACCTCAAGACGATGGAGGCACGGCCGTGGATCGTCGCCGCCCTCGTCTCGTGGGGCATCGCGCTGTTCGAGTACCTCGTGCAGGTGCCAGCGAACCGCCTCGGCTACACCGTCCTGTCGCTCGGGCAGCTCAAGGTGATGCAGGAGGTGATCGCACTCGCGGTCTTCGTCCCGTTCGCGGTCCTGTACATGAAGGAGCCGCTGAAGCTGGACTACCTCTGGGCCGCGCTCTGCCTCGCCGGGGCGGTCTTCTTCATGTTCCGAACCTGATTCGACCACTCCAGAGAAAACGGCTGGCGAAGGGTTACTCTGGCTCGCCCACGGACGGCCCTACCGCATGAGCCGGGATTTCTCGTTGCCTCTGAACGCGGACCGGCCTTATTCTCACCCTGCAGCCCGCGTCAGCCCCCGATGTCCGAGCAGCCCGACCCGACGCCTCCCCTCGGCGTCGTCTCCACCGCGGTGGCGACGTACGACCCGCTTACCCGCCTCGTAGAAGCGGCCATTCAGGCGCGGGAGTTGGCCCAGCACGTTCGCGACGAGGCCCAGCACGTGCGCGATGAAGCCCGCCGAGTGAGCGACGAGGGCAAGCGGCTGCGCGAAGCGTCCGCCGAACTGCGCAGGAGGAGCGAAGCGTCCCGCGCAGTGCTGAGATGGGGCAGCGAAGTGGGCGCACCCTGAAACGGCCTCGCTGAATCTGGGTCGTCTCGGCCGACGCGCTGCCCGCATCAGGGCAACCGTGGGCTCCCCCGCTCGTTCGGAGCAGCCCCTCCGACTCGACCGATGCCCAGGAAAACGGCTGCTCTCCCGGATCCGCTCCCCGCCCGCTTCAACGCGTCCCTCGTCGCGACGGTCCGCTGCACCGTCGAGCACGCAATGCTGGACGACGGCCGCGCCGACGTCGAGCAGGCCCGGGTGACCTTCGAGGCGCACGTGGACGACGGGGCGGTCCGCGTCGTCGGCTTCCCCGAGATCGAGGCCGAGGTCGCGACGGCCATCGGGAGCGTCCGTGCCGTCGTGACGGTCGAGGGCGAGCCCGAAGGCACGCACGACCCCGAGACGGGCCATGCCCGCATCGCGGCAGCGCTAGAGTTCAACCCCGACAGCTTTCTCGCGCGCACCTCGCGCGTCGCGGTGACGCTCCAGACGGACGCGCACCTCACCGACCCGAAGGCCGCCGGCAATCCCCTCGACTCCGGCGATGCGCGCATGGTTCTGGTCGGCGAGGGCACGTTCGACGGCGGCAGCCTCGACGGCGGGCGCCTCGCCCTCGTCCTCGACGCCCGCATCGCGAGCGTCGAGGCGCGCTAGAGCGAGAACGACTCACCGCAGGCGCACGTCCGCGCGGCCTGCGGGTTGTCGAAGGCGAAACCGCGGCCCTCAAGGCCGTCCGTGAAGTCCAGCGTCGTCCCTTCGACGGTAAGGAGCGACCGCGGGTCCACGACGATGCGCAGCCCGTCGGCCTCGACCGTCTCGTCCGTTTCGAGGATGGTCGTGTCCCACCCGAGGTCGTAGGTCAGCCCCGAGCACCCGCCCGCGACCACGGCGACGCGGAGCACGGATTCGGAGAGGTCCACGCCGCCCGCGTCGGCGACGGCACGGAGACGGTCCAGGGCGCGGTCCGTGACCGCAAAGAGCGACGTCGTTTCCATTCGTTCGGGGCGCACGGGGCGCATTGTTCAACTCTTGACCGCCTGCGGGGAGCCGCGTCCGGACTCTTTGCATACCCTCTCTCCAACCGACAGGATTCCCGCCGTGTGGTTGGAGGCTCGGGCCTCTCCCCACACCGCACAACGTACCGCCCCCCGATGAGCACCTACACCGAGCACGACTTTTTCGAGGACGTCGCCGAGCAGGGCTACAAGTACGGCTTCTCGACCGACGTCGAGTCCACGATGGCCCCGAAGGGGCTCTCCGAGGCGACCGTGCGCTTCATCTCCGCGCAGAAGGAGGAGCCCGAGTGGCTCCTCGACACGCGCCTGAAGGCCTTCAAGCACTTCGAGAAGCTCCTCGCCGAGGGGCGCGAGCCGAACTGGGCGCACCTCAACGTCCCGGCCTTCGACTACCAGGACGCGTACTACTATGCCGCCCCGGGCAAGAAGGCGCGCTACGACCGCATCGAGGATGTCCCGCAGGAGATCCTCGACGACTTCGCCAAGCTCGGCATCCCGCTCGGCGAGCAGGCCCGCCTCGCCGGCGTCGCCGTGGACGCCGTGATGGACTCCGTCTCGGTCGCGACGACGTTCCAGAAGGAGCTCGAAGCGCAGGGCGTTCTGTTCATGCCGTTTAGCGAGGCCGTCCGCGAGCACCCGGACCTCGTGCGGCAGTACATGGGCTCGGTCGTGCCGTACACCGACAACCTGTTCGCCGCGCTCAATTCGGCCGTCTTCTCGGACGGCTCGTTCTGCTACATCCCCAAGGGCGTCCGCTGCCCGCTCGAACTGAGCACCTACTTCCGTATCAACGAGGCCCAGACCGGCCAGTTCGAGCGGACGCTCATCGTCGCCGAGGAGGGCTCGTACGTGAGCTACATGGAGGGCTGCACGGCCCCGATGCGCGAGGAGCACCAGCTCCACGCCGCCATCGTCGAGATCGTCGCTAAGACGGACGCCGAGGTGAAGTACTCGACCGTCCAGAACTGGTACCCCGGCGACGCCGAGGGCCGCGGCGGCATCTTCAACTTCGTCACCAAGCGCGCGCTCTGCGAGGGCGACCGCTCCAAGGTGACGTGGACGCAGCTCGAGACGGGCTCGGCGATCACGTGGAAGTACCCGTCGTGCATCCTCAAGGGCGACTACTCGGTCGGCGAGTTCTACTCGGTCGCCTTCACGAAGGACTTCCAGCAGGCGGACACGGGGACCAAGATGATCCACCTCGGCCGCAACACGAAGAGCACCATTATCTCGAAGGGCATCTCGGCCGGCAAGTCCAGCAACGCCTACCGCGGCCTCGTGAAGGTGAACAAGAAGGCGACGAACGCGCGCAACTTCTCGCAGTGCGACTCGCTCCTCATCGGCGACCAGTGCGGGGCGCACACGTTTCCCTACATCGAGATCCACAACGACACGGCCAAGGTCGAGCACGAGGCGACGACCTCGAAGATCGGCGAGGACCAGATGTTCTACTGCCAGGCGCGCGGCATCTCCGAGCAGGACGCGCTCAACCTCATCGTCAACGGCTACGCCAAGGAGATCCTCGCCAAGCTGCCGATGGAGTTCGCTGTCGAGGCACAGAAGCTCCTCTCGGTCCAGCTCGAAGGCTCCGTCGGCTAAGCTGTCGGACAGCCATTTGCCTGACGCTCAGGTCCCCGACTCTCGTTCGCCGTTCCAAACTCCCGCATCATGTCTCTGCTTTCCATCGACAACCTGCACGCACAGGTCGAAGATCACCCGATCCTCAAGGGCCTCTCGCTGACGGTCAACCCCGGCGAGGTCCACGCGATCATGGGCCCGAACGGCTCGGGCAAGTCCACGCTCGCGAGCGTGCTCGCCGGCCGCGAGGACTACGAGATCACCGAGGGCTCGATCTCGTTCGACGGGCAGGACCTGACGGAGATGGCCCCCGAGGAACGCGCCCGCGAGGGCCTGTTCCTCGCCTTCCAGTACCCGATCGAGTTGCCGGGCGTGTCCACGCACCAGTTCTTGCGGACGGCCGTCAACGCGGTCCGCGAGCACCGCGGCGAGGCGCCCGCCTCCGTCGCGGAGTTTCTGGCGATGATGCGCGAGAAGGCCGCCTTCGTCAACCTCGACCCGAAGCTCATGAACCGCTCGGTGAACGAAGGCTTCTCGGGCGGCGAGAAGAAGCGCGCCGAGATCTTCCAGATGGCCATGCTGAACCCGCGCCTCGCCATCCTCGACGAGACCGACTCGGGCCTCGACATCGACGCCCTCCGCGTCGTCTCGGACGGCGTCAACAAGCTCCGCTCGGCCGACAGGTCGTTCGTGCTCATCACGCACTACCAGCGCCTGCTGACGTACGTCGTGCCGGACTTCGTGCACGTGCTCGTCAACGGGCAGATCGTCCGCTCGGGCGGCCCCGAGCTCGCCCTCGAACTCGAAGAGCGCGGCTACGACTGGCTGCTCGAAGAGGTGGCCGGATAAGGGGCTGAGACGTGGAAGGCGAAGCCTTCTCGCCTCACTCCGAATCCCGCCCCTCAACTCTCACTCTGATTATGATCGACATCGAGAAGGCCCCGACGCGCCTCCACGCCGCTCTCCACGCCCTCGACGGCGCCTTCGAGGGCGACTCCGCCTCGGGAGACGGGGCCGGCTCTGCCCCGGACCCGTTCGCGGATCTGCGCCGCGACGCGCGCGGCCACTTCGAGCGCCTCGGCATCCCGACACGCCGCGACGAGGCGTGGAAGTACACCGACCTTCGGGCGGCCCTCGCGCACGACTACACGTTCACGACCGGGCCGACGGTCCTCGCGGACGATGAGATCGACGCGGCCGTAGCGGCTGCACAGGTCGACGGCCTCAGCGCGTTCCGCCTCGTCGTCGTGGACGGCGTCGTGGACGCGGGCCGGTCGGACCTCGCGGAGCTTCCCGCGGGCGTCGATGCCGGCAGCCTCCGCGAGGCGGCCGCGGCAGGCGGCACGGCCGTCGCCGACTACTTCGGCAAGTACGCCGACGTGGAGCGCAACACGTTCGCCGCCCTCAACACGGCCTTCCGCCTCGACGGTCTGTTCCTGCACGTCCGCCAGGGCGTCGAGCTTGCGCGGCCGGTCCACGTCGTGCACGTCACGGCCGCCGTGCAGCCGACGTTTGTCCAGACGCGCCACCTCGTCGTGGTCGAGGCCAACGCGTCGGCGACGGTCGTCGAGACGTTTGTGACAGCGGGCACGGCCGAGGGCCTCGCCGGGGCGGGCGTGACGGCCGCCACGTTCCGCAACGACCTGACGGAGATCGTCGTCGGGCGCGGGGCGCGCGTGGAGCATGTCCGCATCCAGGACGAGGGCCCGGCGGCCAACGGCGTCTCGCTCGTGCAGGTCTACCAGGAGGCCGACTCGCAGGCGACGACGATGACGTTCACCTTCTCGACGGCGACCGTCCGCAACAACACGGTCGCTGTTCCCGCCGGGCCGGGCTGCACGACGACGATCGGCGGGTTGTATGTCTGCCACGGCACGCAGCACGTGGACACGAACACGCTCGTGGACCACGTCGCGCCGGGCTGCGTCTCGAACGAGCGCTTCAAGGGCATCGTGTACGACCAGAGTGTCGGCGTCTTCAACGGCAAGGTGTTCGTCCGCCGCGAGGCGCAGCAGACGAACGCGTACCAGCAGAGCCAGGGCGTGGTCCTCAGCCCCGACGCGAAGCACTTCTCGAAGCCCGAGTTGGAGATCTACGCCGACGACGTCAAGTGCTCCCACGGCTCGACGACGGGCGCCATCGACCCCGAGGCGCTGTTCTACCTCCGCGCGCGCGGCCTCTCGGAGTCCCAGGCGCGGTCCCTCCTCCTCTACGCCTTCGCGCACGACGTCGTCGAGATGGTGGCGTCGGAGCCGCTGCGCGACCACCTCGACGCCCGCATCGCCGAGCGCCTCACCTGAGCCGGTCCGCCGGCCGCGTCCCGTACCCCCAATGGACCCGATCGTCCGCGACTTTCTGATCACTGGCCGCGAGGTCGACGACCTCACGCCACTCGAAGAGGCCGTCCGCGACGTGTGCCGGGGCATCTACGACCCCGAGATTCCGGTCCCGATCTGGGACCTCGGCCTGATCTACGGCTGGACGATCACGCCGGTCGATTCTCCCGAGGGTGATGTACGCGTCGACGTGAGGATGACACTGACGGCGCCGAACTGCCCGGCCGCCGAGTCGCTGCCGGCGGAGGTCCGGGCAGGCGTCGGCGCGCTCGACAGCGTCGCCGAGGCGGACGTCGAGATCGTCTTCGTGCCGTCGTACTCGATGGAGATGCTCGGCGACGAGGCGCGGCTGACGCTCGGCCTGATGTAAGACGGTGCCGGACGGGCGCCGCTTCAGCGCGGGCGGGCGGCGCGCGGACGTTCCGATTCGGGCGGGCGAACGGCCGATCACACCTGCGGCACAGTGCTGAGGGAGGTTCGGCGTCGCCCAAAGTCGGGCGGCTCTCTCCCCTCCCCCCGGCCCGCCCGATGCCGTTTTCGACCCCGCTCCTGAACTCTCCGCTGCGCCAGGCCGAGCGCACGCTCCGCCGGCCGTCGTCGGCCGTGTGGCTCCGCGCCGTCCGCCTCCGGACGGCGCACTTCGACGAGGCGCTCGCGTTCTACGTGACGGCCCTCGGGCTGACGCTCGGCGCGGTCGACGTGCACCCGGTGACGGCCGCCGCCTCGGCGCGCCTGCTGGACGCCGAAGGACACGCCGTCGTCGAGATCGTCGACGACGCGACGGGCGGAGAGGCGGGCGGGACCGAACTGTCGTTCGCCATGCCGCGGCGGACGGTCACGCTGCTCCGCGCGCGCCTGCGTGCCGCCGGCATCGAGATGGCCGAAGTAGGCCACGGGCTGGCCTTCCGCGACCCCGACGGCGTGCGGCTCCACGTCGAGGCGCTCTGAGTCTGGCCGGCGCGACTACCAGCTTCCCGAGGCGCCGCCGCCGCCCGACGAGCCGCCGCCGCCACTAAAGCCCCCAGATGAGCTAGACGAACTGCTCGACGGGACGGGAACGCTGTGCGTCACGCCGTCGATGACGACCGACCGGTCGCCGCGGCGCTGCGCCGCGCGGATGATCCGGTTTCGCTCGCGCCGCTTGCGCCGCGCGGGCCCGTAGACCGGGTGACGCTCCAGGTACACGTCCAGCCCCATCGCCGCGACGGGCACGAGAACTAGCAGCGCCAGCGCAACCCCGCCCGACGTGGTCACGGCGAAGGAGACGACGGCGAGAACCACCCCCGCGATGGCCCCGACGATGCCGGCGACCACCGTGCCCCACACGCCCGGGATGCCCGTCCGCAGCATCCCGGCGACGCCGGCGAGCGGCAGGGCGGTGCCGATGAGGCTGAGCAGGGCGCCGAGCCAGACGGGCAGCGGCTCCTCTACGGGCTCGGTGAACGTGCCCGTAACGCTCGCCACCATGGCGTCGACGCCAGCTGAGACGGCTGAGTCGGGGTCGTCCTCGCGCAGTCGCGGTACCATGATCTCGCGGATGATCGTCGCCGCGCGGGCATCCGTCAGGTCGCCTTCGAGCCCGTAGCCGACCTCGATGCGCAGCTCGTGGTCGTCGCGGGCGACGAGCAGAAGCGCCCCGTTGTTGCGGCCGCGCTGCCCGATGCCCCACGTGCGGAACACCTCGGTCGCGAAGGGCTCCAGGTCGCCCCCGTCCAGCGACGGGATCGTCAGGACCACGATCTGCGTCGACGTCGAGTCCTCGAAGGTGGCGAGACGGGCCGTGATCACTGCCTCGGTCTCGGGCGAGAGCATATCGCCCGCGTCGACGACGCGGCCGGTCAGCGGCGGGATCGTCTGCGCGCGCGCGGCCGGCGCGAGCAGTAGCAGCAGCAGCAGCGCCCTCATTCCTCGCGCACCCGGACGCGGTTGCTGAGTTCGTCCGAGTCGTCCTCGCGGACGGCGACGCCTCGGCGCTCCAGCAGGTCGCCGCACATCTCGACGGCCGCGACGAGCCCGCCTGCGAGGTCGTTCGCGCGGATGCCCGCCCGGACGCGGTCGACGACCTCGACCCACTCGCTCGTCTCGACCTTCGCGTTGATGCCCGCGTCGCCGACGACCTCGATGCGGTGCTCGAAGAGGGAGACGAACAGCAGGATGCCCGTCCGGTCGCGCGTGTCGAAGACTTCCTCGTCCAGAAATGCCTGCGCCGCGCGGCGGTGGACGGCGAGCGCGAGGTCTTCGGGCCCTGCGAAGAGGCGTCGCACGGCCGGTACGGAGGCGGCCAGGAGCGCCCCGGCGATCCCGCCCGCGACCGACGCCCCGGCGAGCGCCCACGAGGATGTCATCCACGACAGACTCCAGCCGTCGTAGAGCGCGGCCACGGCCAGTTCGACCGCCGTCGCGACGAGCGCCCCGGCGGCGGCGGCGCGCCAGACGGCCGCGTCGTAGTCGTCCGAGTGGCGCACGATCAGCGGCACGATCTCGCCCGAGGTGCGGCGCTCGACGGACCCGACGGCCGCTTCGATGCGGGCGAGGTCGGCTTCCGACAGGACGGGTTCGGGCATGGGATTAGTTGGAGGACGAGGCGGCGAAACGCGCCGCGAGGGCGGCGACGCTCTCTGCCGAGACGCGGGCGACGCGGGAGGGGAAGCGCGCGACGAAGGCCGGGTCGCGCGACGGGCGCAGGTCCCCGTCGGCGAGGTAGAGGGCGGCGAGCGCGTCGGCCCAGAACGCCGGCGACTCGGCGAGGCGCGCGGCTGCGGCCGTGCGGGCAGCGCCGAGCGCAGCCGCCGTCGGCCGCAGCGTGCGGAGCACGTCGGCCTCGGGGATGCCTCTTAGCGTTGTTGACCCGGTTCCGGCGTCCCGCTGGAGGACCGGGCGCTGCCCACGTGCGATGAGCAGTTCGACCAGAACGGCGGCGGTGGCGTCGGCCTCCAGTGGAACGGACGCGGAAAACTCCGGGCCAGCGGCCCTCACGCTCTCGCATGGCGGTGGCGTGTCAGGGAGCGTCAGCAGGCGTGCGGCGGCCTGCTCGACTTCACCCGGCCGCGCGTCGCCGACGGCGACGTACACCGCGCGCCGGCCGAGGCCTGCCTCGAACAGGCCCGCCAGTGAACCCGCTTCCCGGCTGGACCGGCGCTGCACCTCGCACGACGTCGCCCGACCCGGATCGGTCGTCACGGTGGCTCCCAGCAGGTCGACCCGGCCCTCGTTGGGAAGCGGCTTGAAGACGACGGTTGCGCCGTTGGTGAGCACCCACTCGGTGACGTCCGCCTCGGCGTAGTAGGTCCGCGTCTGGACCGTCCCGCGCGGGGCCTGCGGCGGCGCGGCCGGCGGCACCACGACCGCCGCGGGCGCCGGCGGCGGGGGCAGCGGCGGACGGACGGGTTGCGCCGCCGGGCGCGGCGGGGGCGGCGGAGCGACGGCAACCGGCGCCGACCCGGCGCACGCCGTGAGCGATGCCGCGGCGAGCACGAGCGAGACGGAGGCGAAGCGGCGCATAGGTTCGGGTTGACCCGACGGGCGGGGAACGAACGGCCGAAGCTACGCGACGGGACCGCGCTGCCGACCAAGCGAGCGCGCCGCGCGAAGAGTGCGGGAGGACCGGCCGGACTCACATGCTTCTCACCTTTCTGGCCTAACCTTCGGGTTGCCTCCACGCCCCGCCCGTCGGGTGAACCCGAACCGATGATTCGCACCGCCCGCCTCGCTGCTCTCCTCGTCGCCACCGCCGCCGCGGCGGGCGCCCAGACGAACCCCGCGCCCCACGTGCTCGCGAGCGGCGACTACACGTTCACGGCGTGGTCCGAAACGGCGCCCGCGGGCACATATCCGGCCTCGATGCGCTTCTGGCGCGGCGGCGGGCAAGATCCGGCCCTCGCGGCCGAGCCCACGGCCGACTACACGCTCGCATACAACCTCACGGCCGGCACGCGCCTCAACGGGCTGAACGGCGAGGGTCTCGCCTTCGCCAACCTCGGCACCAACGGCGACCTCGGCGCGGCCGTCGTCGCGCTCGACGTGACGAGCCTCTCGAACGTCCGGGTGTCGTGGACGGCCGGCACCATCGCGACGGGCACGCGGCCGTACGCGATCCGCCTTCAGACGCGCGTCGGCACGAGTGGGGCATGGACCGACGTCCCCGGGCCTGTCGAGTACGTCGCAAGCGCGACGGCCGGCGACGTGCAGACGTTCTCGACCGTTCTCCCGACGAGCGTCAATGGGCAGCCGCTCGTGCAGGTCCGCTGGAAGTACTACCAGGTCGCGACGGGCACGGGCGGCCGGCCGCGCCTGCGCCTCGACGACATCACGATCTCGTCGTCGGACTCCGAGGCGAGCGGCTCGGGAACGGCGTCGTTCGACCGCACGGCCTACCGCGGTGGGCTCGTACAGGACATCGCGCTGACCGTTACCGCACGCTCCGACGCACCCGCGGACCGCCTCACGCACGTCACGCTGACGCTGCCCGCCGCCTTCGCCTCTCCCGATCCCGCCCGCATCACGCTCGCGCCGGCCGGCGGGACGGTCACGGCCGAGGGCCGGACGGTCCGCATCGCGGGCACGTCGGCGAGCCTGAGTGCGCCGCTGCGCATCACGCTCGGCGCCGTCGCCGTGCCCGACGTGTCGCTCGTGGCAGACGCGGCCGTGCGGACCGGCGCGGGCTCCGCGCTGACGGTCGCCCTCGCGGTCCAGCCCGCGCTCCGCGTGTGGAGCGAGCCCGAGGCGATCTCGGCCGTCCGCACCAACACCTCGACCGGCGCCGCGACCCGCCTCGGCCAGACGGTGACCATCCGCGGCGTCGTGACGGCGGCCCGCGAGTTCCGAACGGGCGCGAGCGACCGCGGGCCGACGTACCTCGAAGACGCGACGGCCGGCATCGCCGTCTTCTCCCCCGCCGGCGTCTCGGCCAGCGTCGAGGTCGGCGAGGAGGTGACGCTGCTCGGGCGCGTGGACCAGTTTTTCGGCCTCAACCAGCTCGACGCCTCGACAGTCGTCGTGCAGCGCTCGGGCGCGCCCGGCGCGCCGGCTCCGCTCCTCGTCACACTCGCACAGCTCACAGCCGACGGCGCGGGCGGCGTCGAGCGCTTCGAGGGCCGCCTCGTCCGCATCGACGGCGTGACGGTCAACACGGCGGTCTGGACGGCTGAGGGCGCAGGCTCCAACTACATCCTGACGGACGCGACGGGCACGTTCGCCGTCCGCGTCAACCCCGGGACGGACCTCGCCGGGCAGCCCGCCCCGGCCGGCGCCTTCGACATCGTCGGCGTCGTGAGCCAGTTCCGCTCGGCGGCACCCTACATCGGCGGCTACCAGCTCCAGCCGCGCTCACGGACGGACGTGCTCGACGCCTCGAACGCGCCGGTCATCGCGCCTGCGGCCCCGTTCGAGACGGCTGTGACGTCGACGAGCGTCACGCTCCGCTGGACGACGGACCGGCCCGCGCACTCCGAAGTCCGCTATACGTCCCCGACTGGCACGACGGGTCGCGTGGTCGACGAGGCACGCACGACCACGCACACCGTCACGCTGACAGGCCTCGCCCCGGCGACCATCTACCGCCTCGCGCTCCGCTCGGCCGCCGATGCCGACACGGCTGTCGTCGTGGGCTACCCGGTTTCGACATCGGCTGCGCCGGGCACGACCGAGACGGTCGAGGTGTACTTCAACCACACCGTCGACGCGAGCGTCGCGACCGGGCCGGTCGCGCAGAACGTCAACCTGACGAGCATCCTGTTGCCGCGCCTCGCCTCGGCGACCGAGACGATCGACCTCGCGCTGTACAGCCTCTCGGGCAGCGTCGGGACGCAGATCGGGAACGCGCTGTTGGCCGCCCGCAGCCGCGGCGTCCGCGTCCGCCTCATTCTCGACGACGATACCAACCCGGCCGAGCCGGACCGCCTCCGCGCCGCCGGCCTGGCCGTCATCACGGACGGGTTCGGCCAGAACGACGGCGCCTTCGGCCTGCACCACAACAAGTTCGTCGTCATCGACCGCGCCTCGACCGACCCGACGCGCGCGTGGACGATGACGGGCTCGTGGAACCCGACGGACTCGGGCACGACGGACAACCAGCAGAACGTCGTCTGGATTCAGGACGGCGCGCTCGCGGGCGCGTTCACGGCCGAGTTCGAGCAGATGTGGGGCTCCTCGACCGCGACACCCGACCCCGCCACGTCGCGCTTCCACCGCCGCAAGACGCTCGTCGCGCCGACCGCCTTCTGGATCGGCGGGACGTACACGCGCCTGCTGTTCAGCCCGCAGGGCGCCGGCCCGTACGGGACAGTCGAGGCGGCCATCACGGGCGCGATGCGGACCGCGGACCACGAGATCGCGCTCAACCTCAACCTCATCACGCGGACGGCCTACGTCGACGCCGCGCGCGAGCGCTTCGACGCCGGCGTCGCCGTCCGCGCCGCCATCGGCGACATCGGGACGACGGGCAGCGTCTTCGCCCCGCTCGACGCCTTCGCCGACGCGTATGCCTTCCCGAGCAACACGCTCGGCCTGCTCCACCACAAGACGGCGATCATCGACGGGCAGCACCCCCAGAGCGACCCGATCGTGATCACGGGCTCGCACAACTGGTCGCGCTCGGCGAACGAGGACAACAACGAGAACACGATCTTCCTCTACAACGCGGCCGTCGCGAACCTGTACCTCCAGGAGTTCGCGGCCCGCTACCGCGAGGCCGGTGGCACGGGCACCTTCCCGACGGGAGCGTCGGACGCTCCCGACGCGCTCCGCTTTTCGATTTCGGCCCCGGCTCCGAACCCCGTCCGTGGCGCGGCCCGAGTGACGGTGTCGCTGCCTGAGGCCGCCTCGCTGGACGTGCGGCTGTTCAATGTGCTCGGGCAGGAGGTCGCGCGCGTCGCCGACGGCGAGCACGCGGCGGGCGCACACACGCTGACGGTTGAGACGGGTAGGCTCGCGCCGGGCGTATACCTCCTCCGCGTCGAGGCGGGCGCGCGGGCCGAGAC
>DASWMO010000234.1:0-2201 GCA_036399715.1 Rubricoccaceae bacterium | reverse complement strand
TGGTTGTGGGGTAGCCCCTGGTGGGGTGCGGCAGAACTTGCCTCTGCACCCGACGGCACGTCCGGCGCCGTGGTAGGGCTTACTCTCGTCTCCGTGCCGCCGGTGAGCGGCCAAGTGTTAGCTGCATTCCGCTCCGATGGTCAGAATCTCCTCTGTCCTCCTGGCTGTTGCGCTGTGCGTCTCCGGTTGCAGCGGACAAGGGGACACGCAAACGGAGTTGCCACCGCTCAACCTCAGGCTCGCCCCCGACTCCCTCTTCGATGTCTCACCCGTCCTGTGGTCTACGGTCAACTGGCGCGACAGCCTAGACCTCTTCAGGGTACACCACTGGGTGTTTGACGGCGACTCGTCCGACGTCGTCTACCGGGTCCGTGCGGACTTCGACGGGGACGGGACCGAGGACGTTGCACTTGCGCTCGGGACCGGCCGACTCCTTGGTTTCGACGTGTTCCGGTTTGGAAACGGGCCTCCACGCCACGTGGGCATGCTCTTAACCCCCTACGGAGGACTCGGTGTCTGCCCTCAACTGGATAGACGCCCAAGGATAGTGGTCGACTACCGCAGGAGACCCGATGAGTACGATCGGTTCGTGTACGCAGTGTATCCCGACTCCGTCTCTACATTCAGGGAGAGCCTGGACGGCCTCCTCCGGACGGATGAGGGCCTGCCTGAGGATTGGGGCCGAGCCAGTTGTGAGTGCCCCGTGGTCTTCGAAGAGGCTCCGAGTCGGGAGTGGCTAGAGCACGGGGACGGTATGTGGCGTCCTGCCGTCTTCCCGGAGGACGACCCAGGGTGGCTGGCTTCGGCTCCATGCAGCTAACTCGCGTCTGCAGCGGATCGCCTGGCCAGCGTTGCGGCTCGTTCAGCTGTCCGCACCTACTTTCGCTCCGTCGGGGCACAGTGCCCCGTGCGGCCGCTGAGCCGCCCTGTGTTAGGCCGCGCAATGACCGTTACCGTCGTCGAGCCGGACCTTCGCTTTGACCGCTCCGCTTGGGACCCCGTCGCAAGCCGCCCCCCCTTCGAGACCGTCTACACGTGCCCCCAGTGCGACGAACGGATCGGGTTTCGGACGGCCCATTTCCCCGTGCTCCCGGGGCAGCGCGGGACCAACCTCCCAACCGAGGTCGCCACGAGGTTCACCCGCGAGGCGTCCACCCTCAGAGCGGACGACCTCCGCTCGCTCGCGTGGTGGGCTGAAGGGCGTCCCAGCGGCGGCCCGTTGAACTTGGAAGGTCGTCCCTTCCTTGACTGGCTCTGTCCGAGGTGCACGTTGCCGGCCCGTGTCTACGCGACGTACTGGGCCGGCGGGAGTCACGAGACGGGCGTGAAGCTGCTGGCCGTCTTGGAGGCGCTGTCACGCCCTGGCATCGTGGAGCGCGGTCTAACTCGCCTCTTCAGCGGACGGCACGGTTAGCGTCGGTTCTCCACCGGGCGTCCTCGTCTACCTTCGCTTTGAGCACACCTCGGTGCTCGTCGTGCCGCTGCTGAGCGGCCGTTGTTAGGCCGCACCAAAGCGCATGGACACTCCGACGACCGAGCCCTTCGACGAGTCGTGGCGCCGCTACCGCCGTTGGTACCGCACCTCGCTCGCGCTGCAGGTCGGCTTCCTGCCGAGCTTCCTCGCGCTCGGTGCGCTCGCCCCAGGCGTAGCTGACCGTGCGCCGCTGGTGGTCGGGCTCGTTGTCGTGTACGCCGGCGCTTGGATGACATGTACAGAGGTTGCTCGCCGGTGGCGCTGCCCGAAGTGTGGCGAACTGTTCTTCTTCGCCAGCTTCAATTGGGTCCAGCCACCCATGGCTCTGGTCCCTTCATGCGGAAGCTGCGGCCTGCCCAAGTACGCTCGCGGTCCTGCACGTGCGGCCTAACTCGCCGCTGCGGCCGACCGCCCGGCCCGCGTCGTTGCTCGGGTCCGCGTCAGCTTCTACTTTTGCCTCGGTCGAGCGCGTCGCCACTCGGGCGGCGGCAGAGCGGCCACCAGTTAAATGGTCGCTCCAGTAGTTCTCGGCTACGCTCTGTGAGATCACCCACCTTATCCCGGCATCGCTTCAGGCGACGCGTACCGGTTGGAGTCATCGCACTGCTGGCCTGCGCGCTGGGGATCGGGCTGGGGGCGCTCGGCGGGGCGGGTAGCGCACGGGTCGTGGCCGGCTTGGTCTTTGGGGCGCTGGGGGTGGCGGTATGCGGGATCGCGGTTGGCGTCT
>DASWMO010000233.1:0-4695 GCA_036399715.1 Rubricoccaceae bacterium | reverse complement strand
CGTCGGCGGGGTCGATGCCGTCGTAATACTGGAGCCCGATGAGGCCGTTGCCGCCCGGGACGCCCTGCGCCAGCACGACCTGAGCGGTCACGTACGCCCCCGAGACGCTGAAGACGCGGACGCGGTAGTACGTGATGATGAACTCGGCCACGCCGTCGGGCGTGCCGCCCGGCCCGGTGATGTCCTGAGCCCGGTAGAAGACCTGGCCGGAAGCCGCTAGGTCGAGGTCGAGGCCCGCGGCGGAGATGACGGCGTTCCGAGCGGTCGAGCCGGTCCCCGTCGGCGACGGGGTAGGCGTCGCATTGGATGAGGCGTTCGGGCCGTCGAAGAGGATGTTGCCGTTCGTGTTGACCCAGAGCTCACGGTACGGCTCACTGAAGAACTTGAACGTCCCGAACCCGGCGGCCGCGAGGTCGATGCGGAAGTTGCCCTCATCCCGGGGCGAGAAAGTCTGCCCCGTCGTAGCCGGGGAGAAGTCGTTGGCCCCTGCAATCTCGGTATCGCCCGCGGCTGGCCCGAACGGGACTGCCATGAACGCGGACGGGGCGGCGCCGCAGGCGGCGTTCGAGGTGCCGTAGGTGTACCCCTCGCCCATGCCGAAGCTCGTGTTCGCCGCCGTTCCGACCGTCCCGGTGATGGCTGTCGTCGAGGTTGACGTAGTCGTGCCGTTGCTGTAGGTAATCACGACGTTGGCCGGCGCGGAGCCAGCCGTGGCACCGACGGCCGGTGCGAAGCGGACGATGAACGCGCGCGACTGGTTTGCTCCGAGCGCGAACGACGTCGGACCGTCGATGACGTACTGCGCGGCACCGGTGCCCGTAAGCGTGACGCTGGTGACGGTCAGCGTGCCGACGCCGTTGTTCGACACCGTAAACGTGTTCTCGGCGCCCGAGGCGGCACTGCACGCCGTGGCCGTGTTGAACGCGGTCCCGGTGTTGGACACGGCAAAGACCGGCGACGTGGGGGGCACATACGTGAACAGGATCGCGGTGTTGTCGAGCACTGGCGCTGTCGCCGGGTTGGCGTACACCTGCGTCCCAATAGTCCCGGTGCTGTTCTCAAGACCGACCGAGAAGCTGGTCCCCTCGTTCGTCATCGTCCCATACTGGTACTCGATCCGACCGTCGCGGTAGAGCTGGGCCTGGAACGTGAAGAGGCCCGCAGGGGTCGAAAAGTTGGTAACGCTGGTCCACTGGATGATGAACCGATCGTTGGCGTCGTTGGCGTCGTCGATGAACTGGTAGTCCGTCTGGGCGCCAGTCCCGGCAACACTCAGGTCGTCCCAGTAGACGGCGAGCAGGTTGTTCGGCGTCGCCGAGTTCGGGAAGGTCGTGTTCCCGAGCGAAGTGCTGGTTGCGCCGAAGGTGATGAGGCCGTTCGTGTTGAACCCGAGCGTCGTCTGGTTCGTCCCGAAGAACGGGAATGCGAATGGGAGCGTGACGAGCGAACCCGCGTTATCGTCGCCCGTCGGGCCAGGTGTCCCGGTTGCCGCGATGTCGATGAAGTTGGCCGTACCGGCCGAGGCCGTGTAGCTCTGCGCGTGGGCCGATTCGGCGACGAGAGCGAGTAAGAGCAGCAGCGCGAGCGGCTGCCAGCGTGTCAAGAGCGTCATTGAAGACCGAGATGTGGGAACGGGGACTGGGCGCAGGTCCGCAGCAGGCGGGCGTCCGAATGGCCTCACGTTACCACCGGGCTTCTGCGAAACGCAACGTCAGGTTCACACATTCCTTAAACACAGCGCGGCGCGGAGCCGAAGCCCCGCGCCGCGCGCCCTTGTCCGAACGTGCTCCTGGCCTTAGCGGGCGACCGTCACGCGCTGAGCCTGGGTGAACGTGCCCGCCTGAAGGCGGACGACGTAGATGCCGCTCGGGAGCGACGCCGTGTCCATCCGGACCGTATGCGTGCCGGCCTCCCGCGCCCCGCTCGCCAGCGACGCGACGCGGCGGCCGAGCAGGTCGAAGAGGTCCACCGAGACGTTGTCCGTCGCCTGCGGGAGGTCGAAGCGGACGAGCGCGCTCGGCCCGACGACCGGGTTCGGCGCGACCGAGTGGAGCGCGAATGCCGCCGGGAGGGCGCTGCCCTCGCCAGCCGTCGAGCGCGGGGCCACGGCGAGCACGAACCGCGCGTCCGCGAGGCGGGCGACGGCGCCTCCGACGACCGGAGCGTCTGTGACCGACCCGCGAGCTGCCGTCGGCGTGGCCGAGAACGTGTAGCTCGTCTGGGCGCGGAGGTCGACCTCGGTGCCCGTGACGAGGTCACGGAGCGTGAAGGCCCACTCCGCCGGGACGTTCTCGAACGTCGGCCACGAGAGCGTGAGCTCCGAGGCCGTTCCGACGGCCGTTACGGCGAGCGGGACCTCGAACGTGCCGGCGTCGAGTGCGCGGCTCTCCTGAGCCTTCAGCACCGGGTTGCCGTTCCGCTCGCCGACGAAGGCGACCGTGGCGTACCGGTTGTTCAGCGGGACGAGCTTGCCGGCGTCCTGGAGGTCCCAGTCCGCGCCGGCGTCCTCGGCGAAGAAGAGCACCGCGGCCCGGTCGACCGTGCCCCGGTTCTCGTCGGCCGTCTGACCGGCGAGTTCAAAGGCGACGAAGCGCGGCGCGGCGCGGCCGATGAACGGGGCGCCCTCGGTGCGAGGCGTCGGGACGGTGAGCGCGACGGCGCCGGCCGTCGTGTTGTTCTGGAGCATGAAGCCCTGCCATGCCGAGACGAGGTTGCCCTGCGTAGACGCGAGGACGTACGAGCCGGGCTGTCCGCCCGTCGTGCCGGCGTTGGGGTTCCAGATCTGCGGGACCGCGCTGACGAGCGTGCCGCCGCGGGCCCACGAGGCGAGGGCTGATGTGTTGATGTCGTCGCGGTACGGGTTGGCAAGCAGGTTCCAACCGTCACCGCTGGCGTGGAGCGTGACGCCGACGCCACCGCTGCCGCCGTCGAGGGCAGGCTCGGCACCCGTGGCCTGAAGCGGCATCGGGAGCTCATAGCTCCGGCTCGTCCCGATCCCGAACGGGTCCGGCGAGGTCGGCGTGATGTTCTGGTCGAAGAGGTACCAGAGGAATCCCTGGCCCGGCACGAGGGACTCCGCTGTGGTCGGGGCCATCACGTAAGCCGCCCCGTCGTACCGCGTGTACAGGTTGGGTGCGCCCGTGGGGTACTGAGCCGGGAATGTGAGCGTACCTGTTCCACCGGTCGAGCCGCCTGCGACGCCCTGGATCAGGTTCAGCGTCGCGAGCTGGTCGACGAAGGCGTTGCGGACGGGTAGGCCGAGCATCCGCCAGCCCGGCGCGCCATCGGCCACCGCCTGCGTCTCGGCCTCGAAGCGGACGGCGGTCGAGCCGCCGCCCGTGGCGTAGAGCGGGTTGCCAAAGATGACAGCCGTCGCCGCGTTCGCGGCCCCGTTGCGGAGCCGGTAGATCGCGGCCTCCGCGCCGTTGACCTCGCCGAGGCCCGTGACGGCGTCGTTCTCGATCGAGTTGTCTGTGCCAGCGACGCCAGTGTTCTGGCGGAAGGGGACGCCGTTGGCGTCGTTCCCGTCCGGGAACCGCATCTCGACGATGTCCTCAGCGTTGGGCTGGACCACCTGCATCAGGATGAGCTGGGCAGTGACGTACTGGCCCGCCGCACCTGGCGTCGAGCCGGCGTCGTAGGCGTGCCACCACGTGATGACGAGGTCCTGGTCGCCGTCACCATCGGCGTCGGAGAGGCCGTAGAACACGCCCGGAGCGCCGGCCACGCCGGTGTTGTCCCCGGCGACGGCTGCCGCGAAGGTGAGGTCCATCGCGATCACCTGGATCGACGGGGTCGCCGTTCCGCCGACCGGCAGGCCGCCGGTGAACGTGCTGTTCGCACCGCCGAGGAAGACGTACCCGTTCGTCCCGATATGGAGGTTGGTCCGGCTGGCCCCGAACAGCCGAAACGGCCCGAATGCGTTGACGGCGGTGTTCGTAGCGAGGTTCAACGTGAACACCGCGTTGTCGGCCGCAAGCGTCGTTGCCCGGGTGTGACCAGCCGCGAGGGGGTCGATGAACGCCGTGCCTGGGGCGCCGACGCCGTTCGTGCATGCGGCGGTTGCGAGCGAGGAGCGGAAGAGGAAGCCTGCGCCCTCAGCGTCGCCCTGGCCGGAGAGCGGGTACGTCGCGGTCTGCGTCGCGCCGCCGTCGATGTTGTACGTGACCGTCAGCGTCGCGTTCTGCGGGCCCGCCTGGGCGGCCGTCGGCTGAAAGCCGAGCGTGAACGCCTGCGTGGTCGCCCCGGTCAGTGCGACGGGGAACGTCGGCGGTGCGGTGAAAAAGCCGAACGCCGACGAGCCGGTGATCGACGCGCTGAGGAGGTTGATCGTCCCGCTCGTCCCCGTGTTCGAGGCCGTCACGCCTGCCGTCCGCGTGACGCCCGGGAGCGTGCAGGCGCCCGCGGCCGGGAAATTGATTCCGCTCGGGTTCAGCGACAGGACAGCGTTGCTGACGACCGCGGGGGCCGTCGTGATCTCAATGCTCCAGCCGCCTGCGATGAAACCGTCGTCGCCGCCCGTATCGTCGGCGACGTAGAGGCTCCAGGTCCCGTTCGGGTCCTGGCCGTTGAGCGACGAAAGCGAGGGAAGCACGGTACCCACCGAGGGCGCCGTGGGACCGGCCGGAAAGGCATCGCCAGTCCCGGCGTTCTGCGGGCGATATACGCCAGACGTCTGGGCTGCGCCGATCGCGG
>DASWMO010000232.1:0-3613 GCA_036399715.1 Rubricoccaceae bacterium | reverse complement strand
CAGGGGGGTGAACCGGGCGGGCATCACGAGCAGGCCGCCGCCGGCTGGCTGGGCGCGCGGGCCGCCGCGAACGGGCACCGGACGAAGTCGAGGCCGGAGGCGCGGCCGCCGGCGACGGACCGCTCGCGGGCGAGCACGTACAGGCCCTCGCGGCTCCCGCCCGAGTTCGTGTTGCCCTCGACCGTCCCGATCCGGCGGCCCCCGTCGCGGACGGCCGTGACCACGCCGACGTGGACCCAATCGCGCTCGCGCGCCTGGACGAGGAAGAGGTCGCCCGGGAGGACGGCGGCCCGGCCGGCGACGACGTCGGCGCCCTCGACGAACCGGCCGTCGGCCTTGGCCCGGGTCGCGATCTCGTCGCACCCGAACGTCCGGTACCGCCGGGCCTTCGCGACGGCCGTCGCGTCGGCCTGGGCGGCCGCGGCCTGGAGCCAGACGAACGACGCGAACCCGGCGCACCAGGCCCACGCCGCGCCCTCGTTGCCCGCCATGTACGTGCGGACCCACGGGCCGGCGTTCGGCTTGATCTCGCGGGCCGAGTAGGCGGCGTGGAGGTTGGCGGCCGCGACGACGGCCGACCGGGCGTCCTTGCCGACGGGGAGCGCGAACGAGGCCAGGATCGGCGCGACGAGCGCCCGGAACGTGGGCTCGTCGAACTGGCCCGTCTGGGGGAGCCGCTGCGCGAGCTGGAAGGCCCTCAGCTTCCGCGTCGTGTCCTCCCCGTGGTCGCCGTCGACGTCCGTCGCGAAGGGGGCCGCGTTGGGGCCGTAGACGCTCAGGAGCTCCTGGCAGAGCCGGACGCCGGCCTCGGTCCGGGCCCGCTGCGCGTCGTACGTCAGGAGGTCGCGGCGGACCGCGTCGACGACGGGGAGGGCCGCGTGGATCGGGCCGGGCTCCTTGGCGGCCGTGGTGGCGGCGGCGCCGGCGGCGAGGCCGGCGAGCATGTCGATCGTCATGATCGGGGCGGCCTGTCACGGCCGGGCAAAACGAAAAACGCCGGGCCAGCCTCGGGGGAGAGGCTGGCCCGGCGTTCCGGGTCGGGTTCTATGGTCTGGCGCCAACGTCGGCGCGCGCTCAGGGAGAAACGTACGGCAGCAGGCCGCGACGCGCTACGATTGCGCCTTCGGGGGCCCCGTCGTTCCCAGGGGCATTCTCGGAGCGGGATTGAGGCGGGTGAGCTTCTGGTTCTTGGCCGCGATATCAGACTCCAGGGCCTCCGCTTCTTCCCTCTCGGTCCAAAGCCTAAAGATGTTCACTGTGCTCTGAAACGGCCCCGATATGTAAGTGCCTGTACCAGCCCGCATGTGAATCACGAACGGGGCCAGCTTCGACACAAAGTCTGTAAATATTGCCCCTGTTGCCTTGTAGGCCACCTGTTCGTCAGCAGCACCTTTGTCAAAATAGATCGCATAGGACTCCAGCCAGTTCATCACGTCATGCATGTCTTCTCCGTCATGCGGAATACTAGAAACCCAGTCCGCCTCTTTCGTCTTGTCGAGAATAGAGCTAGAATCAAAATTGTAATTATTAAGATCCCACCTTCTTATCTGCACCCCCGCGTTCGTGATGTTCGAGATCGACTTGTTTAGATGCGGAAGCTTATCCGCAAAGGTCCCACACAGAGTTGCTGCCAGGGTTACCGCTTCACGCCGCGACCTGATCTCGATGTCTGACTTCGCGACCGCCAGCGCGTCTGCTGCGGTCTTCAGGCTCCCCTGAGACGCCTTGACCGCGTCCTTCGTGAGCTTCAGCTGGTACAGGGCGGCCAGGCTCACGAGCACAACCACGATCGAAGACAGGTGGTCTACGGCCTCCAAGACGGACAACGCTTCCGGGGTCACAGCCCCCGCTGAGGTGAGCAGGCTATCAAGTGGCATTGTGTGCAGACGCTGGGGCGAAAAGTCGACACGGGCGACTCGCTATCTCGAGTGCCCTGGCCGCTTGGGAACCAAGACGAAGCGCGTCGACGGCTCGTCGACGCGGTAGTCCGTCAGCTCCTCGACGATCGCGCGCTGTAGCGCGGCGTACTTCGCGCCCGAGCGACTGAGCGCCTGGTTGACGGCCGATACGGACTTCCCTAGCCGCTCCGCGAGAGCGGTCTGTGTACCGCCCCACGCCTCGAACGCGGATTTCGCGGCGTCACGGAGGCCGTCAAAGTCGAGCGACTCGCTGGAGACCGGTTCCACAGGAATTGGCAGCTACTCAGGGAAGGCCGAGAAGCTAATCGGGCGACCGGCGCACTTTACCTGGCAGGTGAAATTCCTCGCGGCCGAATGCAGGCGCCTTAAGCCGCCGGGTATATATTAAGCCCGCCGGTAAAAGCGCGCCCGCCCCGAGGGCAAGTCGGGACGGGCGCTTCACGTCCACTCTCATCCCCCTGGAGAGATGAATCCTGAACGCCCGCCCCAAGACGACCAGCCCGCCGAGCAGGTTGCCCCGCCCACCCGCTTCTTCCTGGCCGAGCCCGTCTCGACGACGTCGCGGACGGCCGACACGGCTCACACGCTCCACTCC
Organism: Rubricoccaceae bacterium; assembly: GCA_036399715.1. Lineage (GTDB taxonomy): Bacteria > Bacteroidota > Rhodothermia > Rhodothermales > Rubricoccaceae > DASVSE01. The sequence continues at coordinate 1,099 of DASWMO010000232.1, read as the reverse complement.
TACCGCGTCGGCAATGCCCCGCTTCTCCCGAACCATGACGACCTCTTCACAGGCCGCCCCGTACCGGGCGCCCCTGGCACCCGGACCCCGGCCGTCTTCTTCACCGTGTCGGGGCTCGATGCGGAGTCCCAGGACCTCGCGGCCGACGAGGAGTTCACCGAGTACGTCTCAGCCGAGGCGGTCGCGTTCGGCCCGTCCGGCCTTCGCGAGGTGGCGACCTCGGCCCTCTCTCGCGTCGAGTCGGAGATCTGCGAGCTCGAGTGGCGGCGCAAGGTGATCCAGGGGCTCCTGGCTGCCGATACGGTCACCTCGGAATGGTCGGAGCTATGAGCGCGCAGCAAAGGACGCCAGCGGCGCCAGGACGGCGCCGTGCCGCCGACCCGGACGCGCTCGCCCCGTCCACCCGAGCCGTCTACGACGTCGTCGCGGCGTCCGGGCCCAACGGGATCCACGTCGGCCAGATCCGCGCGGCCGTCGAGCAGTCCCCAGAGGCGGTCCGCCAGACGCTCGTGCGGCTCGTCCGCGACTCGGGCCTCGTCGATCGCCTCGCCCACGGCGTCTACGCGCTCTCCAGGGACCTCGCGCGGCCGGCCCCGGCGGCCATGCCCCTTGAAGTCGTCCTCGCCGAAGAGCCGGCCGTCGTCCCTTTCCGGGTCCCCCTCGTCCAAGTCCTCGTCGGGGACGCTGACGCGTACCGCCTCTACGTCGAGCGGGTGCCGTAGCCATGGCCAACCCGAGCGGACGACCGCGGAAGGCGCCCTACCCGAGCCGGGCCTGCGACGAATGCGGGACGACGTACACGCGGCGCCCGAAGGAGATCGGGCGGTTTTGCTCGCGCGCGTGCTACCTCGTCTCGGCCGGCGCGGGCCCGGCGCCGGCCGTACGCACGTGCTCGGTCTGCCAGGCGAGCAAACGCCTGACGGAGTTCGACACCCACCCGAGAGGCCCGTGGGGTCACTCGACTCGCTGCAAGGACTGCAGGAGCGCCTACGACAGGCTGCGCCTCTCCCGCGCCACAGAAGCAGACAGGGTCCGCCGTCGAGCGAACATGGCCCTGTGGACCGAGGCGAACCAGGAGCACAGCCGGGAGTGGCGCCGC
>DASWMO010000231.1:0-15263 GCA_036399715.1 Rubricoccaceae bacterium | reverse complement strand
GGGCGGCGGGGAGGGGGCCTTCGTAGAACGCCCCCGGCGCGCGCTGCGTCCGGACCGTCGCGCGCACGCCCCGGTCGGCGTCGAGGACGGCGCGGAGGGCCGCGAGGTCCGGGCTCGGGCCTGCCGCGACGACGAGGACCTGCCGCACGTCCGACGTCACGCGGACGGTCACGCTCTGGCGGTTGTTCTCGGGCGTCGCCTCGCCCGGGAGCGGGACGGCGGTGACGGTGAACGTCCGCAGGCCCGGCGCCGTCGGCGTCACGGTCACGTCGGCCGTCGCCTCGCCGCCATCGGCGGGCAGGGCGAGCGCGGACTGCCCGGCCGTGCGCCCGCCTTCGGTCACGACGAGCGCCGTCTGGCGTCCGCCGAAGCCGGTCGCCCGGACGCCCGCCTGGATCGGGAACGGCGTTCCGACCGTCGCGACATCATTGGTGACGAGGCGGGCGAGGCGCACGTCGCGGCCCGAGAGGCTATCGCCGGCGACGGCGGTGTAGACCGGCACGCGCGAGCGCTCGGCGACGACCGCCGGGTCGCGGCCCTCGGTGGTTCGGCCGTCCGAGACGAGGACGATCGCGCGGAGGTTGCGGCCCGTAAAGTCCGCCTCGATGCGCGCGAGCGCGGCCGCGATGTCGGTCCGCTCACCGACGAAGCGGAGTGCAGCCGGGTCGAGCGCGCCCGAGACGGGCCGGGCGGACCCGTCGAACGTGTACGGCCGGATGGCGGCGTCTTCAGGCAGGCTGGCGAGGGCGGCGCGGACACGCGCCTCGGGTGTCGGGCCGCCCGTGCCGAGCGTCAGACTCTCGCTCGTGTCGACGAGGAGCGCGACGAGCGGCCCTTCGCCGCGGCGCACGACGCGCGTCCAGACGGGCTCGAAGAGGAGGAACAGCACGAGCGCGAACGCCGCCGACCGGAGCGCGACGAGCGTTCCGAAGCGCCAGCCGGTCGGGCGGGGGACGCTGCGGGCGTAGCTCCACCACGCGAACGCGCCCGCCACGCCCGCGGAGAGCACGAGCAGGACAGGCGAAGCGGCAAAGTCGAGGTCCACAGTCGGCAGCGGGCGGCGGTCGAAGCTAACGCGGCGGCTATCGCAGCCGGTGCCCAGCCGTCTCCGGAAGGTGCAGGGCACGAGCGGGAGGGCGATCCGGCACTCGGGCGCCGCGGGCGCAGTTTCCATCCCCTTCACACGCCCCGCCCGGCCGGGCCGGGTAGCTTGCCCCACCTACACCGACCTGACCCATGGCCTACTCGGCAACCCTTATCCCCGGCGACGGCATCGGCCCGGAAGTCGTCGCGGCGACCGTCGAGGTGCTCGCCGCGACCGGCGTCGCGTTCGACTGGGACGAGCAGCAGGCCGGCCTCGGCGCGTTCGAGGCGACCGGAACGCCGCTTCCCAACGCGACCGTCGCCTCGATCGAGCGGACGCGCCTCGCGCTCAAGGGGCCGCTCACGACGCCCGTCGGGTCCGGCTTCCGGAGCGTCAACGTGGGCCTGCGGCAGCAGTTCGGGCTCTACGCCAACGTCCGCCCGGCCGTGACGCTGCCCAACACGGGCGGTCCGTTTCAGGGCATCGACCTGATGCTGTACCGCGAGAACACCGAGGGCCTGTACTCGGGCCTGGAGTCGTTCGACCCCGTGACGCAGGTCGCCGAGTCCACGGCGCGCGTGACCCGCGTCGGGGCCGAGCGGATCATCCGCTACGCGTTCGAGGACATGAAGGCGCGCGGCCGGAAGCGGCTCACGCTCGTCCACAAGGCCAACATCCTCAAGGAGACCAGCGGCCTCTTTCTGCGCGTCGGGCAGGAGATCGCGCCCGAGTACCCGGAGGTCGAGTTCGACGAGCGCATCATCGACAACATGGCGATGCAACTGGTCGTCCGGCCGGGGAGCTACGACGGGATGGTGACGACGAACCTCTTCGGCGACATCCTCTCGGACCTCATCGCCGGCCTCGTCGGCGGGCTCGGGGTGACGGGCTCGGCCAACATCGGGGCGGACTGCCGGATCTTCGAGGCCGTCCACGGGTCGGCGCCGGACATCGCCGGGCAGGGCATCGCCAACCCGACGGCCCTCGTGCGTTCGGGCGAGATGATGCTGCGCTCGCTCGGCGAGACGTCCGGGGCCGACGCCATCGCGGCGGCCCTCGTCTCGATCTACTCGGAGCCGCGCGCGCTCACGAAGGACCTCGGCGGCGCGGCGACGACGTCCGAGTTCGCCACCGACCTCGCGGCCCGCGTCCGCGCTCACCTTTCCGCCTGATCCGATGATTCAGCGTCCGCAGACCGTTTTTCTGCTCCTCGGGGCCGCGCTCCTCGTCGCCTTCGCCGCGCTCGCGCTGGCGTGGCTGCCCGGCGTCGCGACCGTGACGGGCGTCTACGAGACGGCGACGACCGTCGTCGCCGCGCTCGCGGCCGTCGTCGCGCTCGGGGCCGTGTTTCTGTACAAGGACCGCCCGCGGCAGCGGCGCGTGATCGGGATCGCGCAGGTGCTCGCGCTCGTGTCCGTGGTGCCGCTGCTCGTCGGGCTGTTCCAGGCGGCGCCGGGGGCGGAGGATGCGCTCATGGAGGAGACGGCGGGGCCGTACCTCGTGGCGCTGCTGCCGATCGTGGCGTACGTGCTGCTGCGGATGGCGCGGCGGGGAGTGGACCGCGACATCGCGACCGTCCGCTCGATGGACCGGCTGCGGTAGTGGCCGAGGCGCACACCGCCAGGGCGCTCACGGGCGGGGCGCCTCGGGCGGTGTGGGGGCTCGTGGCCCTCGGGCTGGTGTGCTACGGGCTGTCGTCGATCCTCGTGCGGCTGGCGGGGCCCGTGGAGCCGCTGGCGATTGCGCTATGGCGGACGACGTTCGTGACGCTGCTGCTGGCGCCGGCGGCGCTCGTGCGGGCGCGGGGCGAGATCGCGCGGATGCCGCCGAAGTCGTGGGCGCTCATCGGAGCGTCGGGGGTGGCGCTGGGGCTGCACTTTGCGACGTGGATCGCGTCGGTAAGCCTGACGTCGGTCGCGGCGGCGTCCGTCCTGGTGACGACGACGCCGCTGTGGATCGCGGGGCTAGGGCTCGCGGGCGTGGGGGCGCGGCCGACCGGGCGGACGCTCGCGGCGGTCGGCGTGGGGGTGGTCGGGGCGGCGCTGATCGGGCTCGGCGGGTCTGTGGGCGTGCCGCCGCCGTCTCCGGGCGTGGGGAACGCGCTGGCCCTCGGCGCGGCGGTCCTCGTCTCGGGGTACTACCTCGCCGGGCAGCGCGTGCGGCAGGGGGCGTCGTTTCTGGCGTACTTCGCGCCCGTCAATGCGGTCGCGGCGGTGACGATTCTGGTCATCTGCCTGTGGCTGGACGTGCCGATGGGGCTGTCTCGGGAGGCGCTGCTGTGGTGCTTCGCGATGGCGGTCGGGCCGGGGCTGGTCGGGCACGGGTCGTTCGCGGTGGCGCTGGGGTACCTGCCGGCTTCCACTCTGAGCCTGCTGGGGCTGGCGGAGCCGGTGATCGCGTCGGCGCTGGCGGTGCTGCTGTTCGCCGAGGTGCCGTCGGTCGTGGCGCTGGGGGGGATGACGCTCGTGCTGGTGTCGATTGCGGCGGTGGTGCGGGGGAGAGGGTAGATCGATTGTGAAGTTTGTTTTTTATGCCGTGTAACTTTGGGTGACATAGAAATTAATGTTTCGGTGGCCTGTGCCTCTCTTTCGGGTGCTGTGAGCGTTGATGGGCATGTACGAGCCCGTTTAGAGTCGTGCGAGCCCGTTTGAGGACGTAGAAGTCCGTTCGGGGTCGTGGCCGTCGATTTCGAAGCGGGTGTGGAGAAGGTCCGGTTGGGGAGGGATTGGGGCGCGTATGTTCGCGGCTCGCCCTGTGGCGGTCCCGTTCCACATCCGACACCGCCATGCCCTCGCTCGACTACTACACGAACCTGCCCAACGACCGCCAGCTCTCCGTCGCCGAGCGGGCGCTGACGGCGCTGCTGGAGGAGCCGGAGATCGCGGAGGCGATGCTGGCGCGCAATTACGACTCGAAGAAGGTGGGGGAGGGGCGGAAGCTGATGGAGGCCGCGGCGGGGACGGTGGACGTGCAGACGGAGCGCGCGGGGGACCGGTCGGCGGCGACGGGAACGCAGGCGGGACGGATGCGAGAGGCGCAGGCGATGTGGCGGGCGCTCTCGGGGACGGCGCGGGCGATTTTCCGGGACGACGCGGAGGCGTTGCGGGCGCTGGGGCTGTCCGGGAAGCACCGCGGGACGTATGAGGCGCGGCTGGCGAGGATGCGGGGGTTTACGGTCGAGGCGCGGAAGCCGGCGCGGCTGGCGCGGTTCACGGAGGAGACGCGGGACGTGGACGAGACGGACTTCGACGCGCTGGACGCGGCGATCGTGGCGGCGGGGAAGCAGATCGTGGTGCAGGACGGGTCGGAGATCCGGGCGGAGGGGTCGACGGACGTGCGGGAGGCGGCGTTCTCGGCGCTGGAGAAGTGGATGCTGAAGATGCAGGGGCACGCGCGGGTGGTGCTGCGGGACCGGCCGGACCTGCTGGAGATGCTGGGCATCCCGGGGCGTTAGCGGCGAGCTTGCCACGGCTGCGCGGCACTTTGTACCCGAACAGGGGATTTGTGCCGCGCCACTCCATCTAAGTGATAGTTAGGTGGCTTCCACACCGCAGCATGTCCCTAATCCATAAAATGCTCCGGCCTGAGGACCTCCAGCACTCGTTCGAGGTCGAGCCGCTCGTTAACGAGTTCGTGCTCAGCTACGGGGGTGAGCTCGTCCGGGACCTGTTGCCCCCGAGCCCTACCATCGACAACGCCGACTACCTGTTCCGTGCGGCCAACGTCATCGTCGAGTTAAAGACGCTAGAGAAGGACGCCGCCGCACCAGGTGGGGTGCTGGACAAGGCGGAGAAGTTGATTGAGGGCTGGATTCGGAGCGGGGAGGTCGGCGCGTTCACACTGGCGAACCCCTTCCTCCTCCCACGCGAGAAACGACGGGCGCTCCAACGGGTGTATCAGGAGCCGCTGCGGAGGACGATCAAGAAGGCGAACCGGCAACTACGCGAGAGTGCGGAGCACCTAGGAGTCCCCGACGCGCACTTGCTCCTCCTTCTTGCGAACGACGGGTATTACACACTTGCCGCGCAATCGGCGTTCTACTTCGCCCGCGACATCCTGACCCGCGAGTTCTCCCACATCCATGGGTTCGTCTACTTCACGGTGAACAGCTACGTCGCGGTTCTGAACGACGAGTACGCCCGCCAGATCTGGGCCACGTCGTATGCGCCGTCCTCAGCTGAGACCCTCGTGGATTTCGTGGACGACCTCGGGCACGCGTGGTTCGACTTCTTCGGCGAGAAGATCGGCGGTTGGGACGACGCGATCAGGACGCCCGATCGCTCGATCTTCGACGGCGCAACGTTCATTCGGTCTCCGACTGGCAAGTCAGCCACCTAACCCGCTGCTTCACCCGACGAAGGGCTCAACCCACTTGCCTCTCGTGAGCGTCGGCGTCTACGTTGCCCTCCCTACGGGCCCGCCCTGCGTGGGTGATTGGCCAAGTGTTGAGCGGCTGTTGCTCTGTTGAGATGATCAGCCGGGGCCGTCGTCCCGAGCCTGTCGAGGGATCTCGACGCGCTGGATGGAGGCGTCGAGATCCCTCAACTGCGCTTCGCTCCGTTCGGGATGACGCTAGACTGGACCTTTCGACAGGGCAAACGCCCGTCTGCTACCCCAATCGTACACGATGGATACCGCCTCGCTGGAAGAGTTGATCAGTCGCTTCGCCGCGGAGCCGGACCTCCGCCCGCAGCTCATCGGCGCGCTGATGGCCTCGAAGGTCGCCGTCCCGCTGGACAGGGGCCTGGAGAATGGCGCACTGCCCGCTGACTTCAAGCCGCTCACGCTCAATGCGCCGGAGGGCTTCCCGGTGCTCGCGGTGTTCACCACGCCCGCCAAGGTGACCCCGTGGCTCAAGGAGCAGCCGGCCTTTCAGCACTCGCTCGTCACGGGGTTCGACTGGGCCGTGGGCATCACCCGGCCGCCGTTCGGGATCGCCGTCAACCCGGGCTACCGGCACTCCGTCGTGCTCTCGCCGGCTGAGGTGGAGGCGCTGCGGCCGACGGGCTGACGGGCTCGTTCGGGCCGAGCCCGCTTCCGCGATCCCTGCTCGTCACGCACGCGGCGGTGCTGGCTCCGATGGGGCAGACCTTCCCGTCCCCGTCCCCGACGCCGAGACGGCAGGGGACGACGATCTGCCCGCTTCCGACTGGGGCGTCCCGGCAGCGCGCGCCGCGGGGCGGTCGGCGGGAGATAAGTCGGGATATGTTGGCCGTCCCATCCTGCCTGCCGATGCGCCCGCTCCTGCTCCTTCTGCTGCTCGCCTGCGTCGGCTGCGTCCGGCCGGCAGCCACCGGCGACCCGCTCGTCGCGGCGCCGCCGACGGCCGCGGGCTTCGCGCCCGACATTGCCGCGTTCGAGGCGGCGGACCGTGCGGCGCCGCCGGCGCCCGGGGGCGTCCTCTTTCTGGGCAGTTCGAGCTTCCGGATCTGGCCCGACCTCGCGGCGGACTTCCCGGGCGTGCCCGTCCTGAACCGGGCGTTCGGCGGGGCGACGTTCCCGGACGTGCTCTACTACGGGCCGCGGCTCGTGCTGGCGGCGCGGCCGCGCCTCGTCGTGCTCTACGTCGGCGACAACGACCTCGGGGCGGGGCGGACGCCCGCGCAGGTCGCGGCGGACTATGCGACGTTCCGGGCGTTCGTGCGGCGGGCGCTGCCGCAGACGCGCGTGGCGTACGTGTCCATCAAGCCGAGCCCGAGCCGCTGGGCGCTCGCCGGCGCGATGCGCGACGCGAACGCGCGGATCGCCGAGCAGATCGCGCGCGACGCGTCGGCGACGTACGTCGACGTGTTCACGCCGATGCTCGGTCCGGGCGGGCGCCCGCAGCCGGCGCTCTACCAGGCCGACAGCCTCCACATGACGCCGGCGGGGTACGCGATCTGGCGGGCGCAGATCGGGCCGGTGCTAGGCGCGCGGTGAGGCGGTGTGCCGTCTGGGCTACCGCCAGCCGGCGGTGAGGTCCGAGAAGTGGCGCCGGCCGCGCGCGAAGTAGTCCACGATGACGGAGCCGCGGTAGGACGGCAGGACGGGATGCTCGCCGGGGGCGGGGCGCGGCAGGGCGGGGGCGAGCGCCCGGAAGTCGCGCCACGCGCGCAGGATCGCCGCCGCCTCGTCGCGCTGCCCTGCCGCTGCGAAGCGGGCCGCGGCGGCGCCGTCCAGCACGACGCGGCGCCGGAGGACGCGGCCGAGGTGGGGGTCCGGGAGGTTCTTGACGAGCATCGCGAGCCCGTTGCGGTAGTTGAGGTACGTCTTGCGCGCGCCGCGTGGCAGCGACGCCCCGCCGAGGTGGTAGACCCGGCTCGCGGGCTCAGCGCGGATGCGCCCACCGGCCCGCTGGAGGCGCCAGCACAGGTCGATCTCCTCCATGTGCATCCCGAACGCATCGTCGAAGCCGCCGGCGGCGAGGAACGCGTCGCGGCGGACGACGAGCGCGGCGCCGGTCGCCCAGAAGACGTCGCGGGCGTCGTCGTACTGCCCGGCGTCGGGTTCGAGGGTGTCGAAAAGGCGGCCGCGCGTGAACGGGATGCCGTCGCGGTCGAGGAAGCCGCCCGCGGCGCCGGCGTACTCGAACAGGCCGCGGTCCGCGTGCTGGAGCAGTTTCGGCTGCACGGCGACGACGCCCGGGTCGGCGAACGCCGCGACGAGCGGCCCGAGCCAGTCGGGCGGCACCTCGACATCGTTGTTGAGAAAGCACAGCAGACCGCCCGTCGTGTGCGGGACGGCGGCGTTGTTGCCGCCGGCGAACAGCAGGTTCTCGGCGTGCCGCGCGACGCGGACGGTCGGGTGCGTGCGGGCGAGCCACTCGGCCGTCCCGTCGGTCGAGGCGTTGTCGGCCACGACGATCTCGACGTCGGCGTAGGCCGTCGCGAGGACGGACGGCAGGAACCGCTCCAGCAGTGGACGGCCGTTCCAGGTGACGACGACGACGGAGACGCGGAGCACGGGCAGGCGGAGGGCGGTCCGCAAGCTATCCTGGCCGAGGCCGCCCGGTGCCCATTGCTGGCCGGTACGGCCCGAGCCCCACCACGAGCTCGAACCGTACCGACCGGCTCCATCCCGAGACCGGCGAGTCGCTCGGCCTGCGGTACATATGCCAAGACACGCTTGCCGGGCGGATCTAACCCCGTCCGCAAACGAAATCTAACCGTCCCACGCATGGCCGGGCGAAGATCCGGCGCACCGTTGACCGCGCGCGGCGCGGCGCGGACCTTGGCGGCTCCTTACCCGACTCCCCATGACCCGACTCCGAGCCGGCATCCTCGGCGCGACAGGCGCCGTCGGGCAGACGTTCGTGCGCCTGCTCGCCGGCCATCCGCTCTTCGAGATCACCGCCGTCGCGGCCAGCGAACGCTCGGCGGGCAAGCGCTATGACGAGGCCGCGACCTGGATCTCCGACGCCGAACTGGACCCGGCCGTCGCGGCGATGACCGTCCGCCTTGTCGGTGAGGAGTTGCCGTGCGACGTGCTCTTCTCGGGCCTCGACGCGGCCGTCGCGGGCGACGCCGAGGCCGACGCCGCCCGGCGCGGTTACGTCGTCGTGTCCAACGCGCGCAACCACCGCATGGCGCCCGACGTGCCGCTGCTCGTGCCCGAGGTGAACCCGGACCACCTCGCCCTCGTGGACAGGCAGGCATGGGGCGGCGCCTCGGGCGGGATCATCGTCACCAACCCGAACTGCTCCACGGTCGGGCTCGTCGTCGCGCTGCGGCCGCTGCACGATGCTTTCGGCGTCGAGGCGGTCCATGTCGTCACGATGCAGGCGCTCTCGGGCGCGGGCTACCCCGGCGTGCCCTCACTGGACATCCTGGGCAACGTGGTGCCGTTCATCGGCGGCGAAGAGGAGAAGATGGCCGTCGAGACGCGGAAGATCCTCGGCACGCTCACGTCCGACGGTGGCGCGGCGGGAGTTGACGACGCCGACATCGTCGTCTCGGCGCAGTGCTGCCGCGTGCCCGTGCTCGACGGCCACACCGAAGCCGTTTCGGTCCGCTTCCGCTCGCCGGCCTCGCCCGAGGACGTCGCGGCGTGCCTGCGCGAGTGGCGCTCACCCCTCGCCGGCATGAACCTGCCGACGGCGCCGCAGGCGCCCATCGTCGTCTTCGACGACCCGCGGTACCCGCAGCCCCGCCGCCACGCGAGTCTCGGTCGCGGCATGACGGTCTCGGTCGGGCGCATCCAGGCCTGTCCGGCGATGGCGCCCGCCGGGCGAGGTGCCAAGTTCGTCGTGCTGAGTCACAACACCGTCCGCGGTGCGGCCGGCGGGGCAATCCTCAACGCCGAACTGCTCCACGCGCAGGGCCGCCTGACGCGCCGCGAGGTGTCCGCCGGGGACGCCGTCGGGACGGGTTTCTCCGCATGAACGCGACCGTCCGCCGCGCAACGGTCGCAGACCGCGCCTCGGCGGTCGCGCTATGGACGTCCCTGCACCGCGAGCACGAGGCGCTCGACGCCCGCTACCGCCTCGCCGCGGACGCTGCGGCACGCTGGTCGACCGACTTCGGAGACTGGGCGCGCTCGGCGACGGATCGCATCTGGCTTGCCGAGGCCGGCGGCGCGGCCGTCGGCCTGCTCACGGCCCACCTCTACGTCCCCGCCCCGACGTTTGCGCCCTCCGAGATGGTCTACGTAGACGACCTCTACGTCGCGCCGGACGTGCGCGGGCGGGGCATCGGGACACTCCTACTTGACGAGGCGCGCGCGTGGGGCCACGCAACGGGTGCGAGCGAGGTGCGCGCCGGCGTGCTGGCGACCAACCCCGCGGGGCGACGCTTCTGGGCACGCGCCGGCGCCCGGGATTTCTCGGTCGTCGTGACGCTCGCGCTGACCTGAGGCGTCAGCCGCCGCGGCAGGTGCGGTCGAATCCCCGATCCGACTGCCACGGGTCAGCCCCCGCGGCGGGCGCGGTCGAACTGAGTCTGCTGCGGCGAGCCCGCCGGGAGCGCCATCGGATCCGGCGGGAGCGACACCATGTTGAGCACCGGGTACTGGTCGCGCATCGCGAACGGCTGCGGCGGCTCCGAGATGTCGTGCCCGATGATGAGGACCGGCGTGCCCTGGCCCGTAATGCGCGCGCCGACCGACGAGATCGGGTCACGCTGGTTCTCGACCGTCCACGTGTCCGTCCACCCGTAGAGCCACTGCGCGTCGGGGTCGAGCAGGCGAATGCACCCGTGGCTCGCCGGGCCCGACGTGGGGAGGGCGTACTGATGCATGTGGATGCCGCGCGTCTCGTGGAGGTTCATCACCCAGTACATCGTCCACAGCTCGGCGTCTGGCGCCGTCGAGCCGAAGCCCGGGCTTAGGGTCGAGACGCGCTCCTGCTGCTTCCAGTTGACGTTGAAGCGCCCCGAGGGCGTGCGGTTGCTTTCGGCGCCGGTCGAGATGATGCCCCAGCGGGCGAGCTCGCCGTGGTCGTACGCGGCCCACGCCTGGATGCTCTTTTCCAGGATGACAATCTTGGGGAGCGAGGCCGCGCCCGGGTAGTAGCGCGGGAACGGCGAGTAGGCGCGGAAATCCAGCGAGAAGGCCGTCGGGACGATGAGCGTGTCGCCGGGGTCGACCTCGTCGATGTCGCGACGGTTGAGGATCCACAGCAGCGGCTTCACGACGTCCTTGCCACCGACGCTCGCGAAGTCCTGGTACATCCGGTTCCGCGACAGCGCCGAGTTGTGGGTCGTGTTGTCGGGGACGACGTAGTACTGGTAGAACACGCGCGGGACGTCGCGGATCGACGCCGCGGTACGCCGCTCCATCGTGTCCGTCAGCCACGACTGGCTGAAGTACGACGCGCCGTCGTCGGCCGCAAAGTCGGCCGAGATCGCTGCGTCGGCCGCGAGGGCAGCTGACGACTGGGCCTGCACTGAGAGTGCGGAGAGGGCGAAGGCGGCGAGGACGAGCGGGAGTCGCATAGCGCGAAAGGGCGTTTTCTGGAGTATACAACGCAGCCCGCCGGGGGCTCCGTGTGCGATGGGCCTTCACCGCGTGCCGGCCCAGCGTCGCGTCAGGCGGTGTGCGGTGCGTCGAGGTTGAACGCGGCTGCATGCCACGTCTCGCCGGCCAGCCGCTCGACGCCGGCGTCGAGTGCACCGAGCGTGGTGGGCGTGAGGTCCAGCACGGGTGTCTCCGGCCCGGCCGCACCGCGCGCAAGAAGGGCCCGGAAGGCGGACCGCGGGACGCTCTGCCATGCCCCCGCCGCATCGCGGTACGTCACCGAAAGAGGCGAGGTCAGGCCGAGCCCGTGCCGCGCTGCGGCTTCCTCGACGGCGTGCTGCATCGCGTCGATGCCGCACCCGGAGACGCCCCCGTTCATCTCGGCCTCTGAAATCACAGCGGCGACGGCGAGGACGCGCCCGGCGAGCACGTCGGCCGTGGCGTGGACGCGCCGGCCGTGGCTCGTCCACGTGTGGCAGAAGGCGCGCACATCGGGCAACAGGGGAGACGGGTCTCCATCGGTGGCGAGGAGCCAGAGGCGGGTGCCCGGCCCGAGCCCATCGAACGTCGGAGGAAGGGCGTGATCCATGAGAAGAATGGGGTACCGTCCGGGATAACGGATCCGCGGCAGAGGGTCTTCAGCGAGACGGTTTGCCGCGACTCGAGTACGGCTCCGCACAGGCGGGCCGGAGGCGCGCGAGGCCGTTCAGGCCGCGGCCGCCGTTGCCGTGGTGCCGATGAGGTGGAGGACAGCCTGCTCGATCCCTTCCGGGCCGAGGCCGACCTCGTCGTGAAGCTGCTCCGGTGACCCGTGTTCGACGAAGGTGTCCGGCAGGCCGAGCCGCACGACCCGCGTCCCGGCGAGGACGCCCGCGTCGGACGCCCACTCCAGCACGGCCGAGCCGGCTCCGCCGTCGCGGACGCCGTCCTCGACCGTCACGACGGCATCGAATCGGTTGAACACGTCCGTGAGGAGGGCCTCGTCGAGCGGCTTGCAGAAGCGGAGATCGACGTGTGCGGCCGAGATGCCGCGCGCGGCGAGGCGGGTGCGGACCTCGGAGACGTAGCTCCCGATGGCGCCGTAGGTGATGATCGCGACGTCGGTGCCGTCAGCCACGAGGCGGCCTTTGCCGATGGGAAGCGCCTCGAAGCCCGGCCGCAGCGGCATCCCGGTCGCCTCGCCGCGCGGGTAGCGGATCGCGAACGGGCCGTCGTGCTGGAGGGCCGTGAACAGGAGGTCGCGGAGGTCTTGCTCGTCGAGCGGCGCCGCGACGACCATGCCCTGAACCGCTCGCATGTACGGGATGTCGAGCGCGCCGTGGTGCGTCGGGCCATCCGAGCCGGCGAGCCCGGCGCGGTCCATGCAGAACACGACCGGAAGATTCTGGAGCGCCACGTCATGGACGACGCCGTCGTAGGCGCGCTGCAGGAACGTCGAGTAGATCGCGCAGAACGGCCGCAGGCCCTGCGTCGCGAGGCCCGCCGCGAACACGACGGCGTGCATCTCGGCGATGCCGACGTCGAACGACCGCTCGGGCATCACGGCCATCATCGTGCCGACGCTCGTCCCGGATGGCATCGCCGCCGTGACGGCCGTGACGCGGGCGTCCTGCCGCGCGAGCTCGACGAGCGCGTCGCCGAAGACGTCCTGCCACTTGGGCGCGCGCGTGCCCCGCGGAGTCGCGACGGCGAGGCTCTTTCCCGTCAGCTTGTCGAACGGGCTGGACTGCGCGTGCCACTTCACCTGGTCCTCCTCGGCGGGCCCGAAGCCCTTGCCCTTGACCGTCATCGTGTGCAGCAGGAGGGGCCCGGGCAGCCCGCGGAGGTCGCGGAGGCGCCGCGCGAGCGAGACGACGTCGTGCCCGTCGATGGGCCCGACGTAGCGGAAGCCGAGGGCCTCGAAGAGCATGCCCGGCGTCAGGACCGCCTTGACGCCGTCTTCGAGGCGGCTCGCGAGGCGCTGGAGCGTCCCGCCGCCGAGGCCCTTGAGCTTGTCGAGCGCGTCCCACACCTCGCGCTTGGCCGCGTTCCAGCCGCCCGAGGCGCTGAGCTTGGCGAGGTACTCGTGGAGTGCGCCCGCCGAGGGGTCGATCGAGATCCGGTTGTCGTTGAGGACCACGAGCAGGTCCGTGCCGGCCACGCCGGCATTGTTGAGGCCCTCGAAGGCGAGCCCGCCCGACATCGACCCGTCGCCGATGACGGCCACGACGCGCGTGTCGGTCTTCTGGATGTCGCGCGCGACGGCCATGCCGAGCGCGGCCGAGATGCTCGTGCTCGCGTGGCCGACGCCGAACGTGTCGTACTCGGACTCCGAGCGCCGCGGGAAGCCCGAGAGGCCGCCGTACACGCGCTGGGTCGGGAACGGGTCGCGGCGGCCGGTCAGGATCTTGTGCCCGTACGCCTGGTGCCCGACATCCCACACCAGCTGGTCGTGCGGCGTCTCGTACGCCCAATGCAACGCAACAGTGAGCTCGACGACGCCGAGGCTCGCCCCGAAGTGTCCGCCGTGGACCGACACGACGTCGACGATGAAGGCGCGAAGTTCGTCGCAGAGCTGCGGCAGGCGCTCGACGTCGAGCGCGCGAACGTCCGCAGGGCTCTCGATCGTGGCGAGAAGGGGTCCGGGGACGAACCGAAGGTCGCCGCTGGGCAACACGGGGGAGTCCGAAGGCATAGTGGCTTGGCAGTCCTGCTTGAAAATAGGCGGGACGTGCGCTGTACGGACGGGGTTCTCGCCGGATTCGGGAAGAGTGCGGGGCCGGTTGGGCACCCCGCGGCCTCGCTGCTGTTGGACCTGTCCACCCGCCACCCGCCGATGACCGTCGTCCTGCTCGACCCGTACCACCTTGGCGACCCGCTCTTCGTCTCGCAACTCGCCCGCGACGTAGCCGCGCGCGGTGCCGGGTCGCAGTCCGAGGGTCTCGTGTTGGTCCACGGCAGCGGCGAGGCGGGCGAGCGAGCGCTCGAAGCGCGCGGCGCTGCCCCGGTAGCACACGGGGGCGTCTGGGCGGTCGCCTCTGCGGACGAAGCGGCGGAGGTCGAGCGCGCCACGCGCGACCTCAACCGACGCCTCGTGCACGAGATGAACGAGGCCGGCGTCCCGGCCGTCCGCGTGATGGCGTCGGACCGCGGCCTCGTCGCGCGCGGCCCCGACGGTGCGCTCCGAGCCGGGCGCACGGGATGGCTCGCGACGCTCGCTACGCAGGGAGGCGTCGCGCTCGTCGCCGCGCTCGTCGCGGCGGAACCGGGGAGAGGGGAGGCCCTCGCCGAGGTCGACGCATCCGAGGCGGCGGCCGTCCTTGCAGAGGCACTCGGGGCCGAGGCCGTGGTGCTGCTCGCGACGGGCCGGATCGTCGCCTCCGACGGGGCGCTCTCGCTCCGTGAGGCTACGGCGATGGTGCCGGACCGGGGACTCGCGGAGCGACTCATCGGACACCTGTCAGGCACGTCTCGGGTGCCGGTCCGCCTCGCCGCTGTGGCACAGCTTCGCGTGCCCGGGGCGGTGGCTGGCATGCGCCTCGTCGCCTAATCGGCCAACCGGACCGTGCATGGCAGCCCGAACGCCCAGAAAAGCGCTTTTTGGAGGGTCCGCGGCCGGCATCGCCTTGACTATCGAAAAACGCGCGGTGTATGTTGACCGGCGATTGCGCGCTGCACGGGCACTTCGGCCTGTCGGCGCGCTTCCGATCCTCACCTCAACCCACCCAGATGGCCAACCACTTCAACTCGCTCAAGGACCTCGTCGCTGGTATGGAGGACGACTTCTCCAAGTTCTACGACAAGGGCAACAAGGCTGCTGGCACCCGCATCCGCAAGAGCATGCAGGACCTCAAGAAGATGGCCCAGGATATCCGCGCCGACGTTCAGGACTCCAAGAACACGCCCGCCTGAGTGTGTCCAGCCCGGCCCCGCGCCGGGTTGCTCGTTAAGAGAGGCCGCGCCGCATCTGCCGGCGCGGCCTCTCGGCGTCTACCCCCGCCCGTGTTTGCTCCGCCGTCTCGCCCGTGGCTCGCGCCGGCGCTCGCGTACGCGGTCGCCGTCGCCCTCCTGTGGCCGGTCCCCGTGTTCGGTGTGCTCCATGCCGAGTCGTCGGCGGTCGTCGCGGCGGTCGCCTTTTTCGTGTCGGCCTTGGCCGGCGTCGGGGCGTTTAGGCGGGGCGAGGGCGCCGCGCGTGTCGCCGGGCGGAGCGTGGCGCTGCTGGCGGTGCCGCTCGCCGGGCTGACGCTGTCCCTGCTGTGGCGCCCGAACT
>DASWMO010000230.1:0-9127 GCA_036399715.1 Rubricoccaceae bacterium | reverse complement strand
GATCAACGAGGCATCGGGCCGCCGGGTTCGCCGCCGGGTTTGCCGTCCCTTCACGGGTCCGGGCCGAACCCGTCGGCGCGTACCTTCGATTGCCACCCCGCGGCACACCCGACGGCACACCAAGTGCTTCCGGCGTCCCGTTCGAGCCAGACCACCTCCCCCCGCCCTGATGCTTCGCCGTCCTCGTCCCGCCCTGCTCGCCGCCGGCGCCGGCGTCCTCGCCGTGGGCCTCGTGCTCAGCGTCAGCGTCCGCGACGCCGTCTCGGCCTCCGACGACACCCAGTCGCTCCGCAAGATCGAGGAGGCGTACGAGTACATCACGCGCAGCTACGTCGAGCGCGTGGACTCGGCACAGCTCGCCGAGGACGCCATCGAGGGCATGCTCGCCGGCCTCGATCCCCACTCGGTCTACATCTCGGCGTCTGAGATGAACGGCGTCCGCGAGTCGTTCGCGGGCTCGTTCCAGGGCATCGGCATCTACTACGAGTTCGTGCCCGGCACGGCCGGCCGCGACTCGCTCGTGGTCCTGATGCCCATCGCCGGCGGCCCGAGCGACGACGCCGGCCTCATGGCCGGCGACCGAATCGTCCAGATCGGTGACACGACGGCCGTCGGGCTGGACACGGACGACGTGCAGCGCTTTCTCAAGGGGCCACGCGGCACGACGGTCCGCCTCGTCGTCTCGCGGCCGGGCTATCCCGAGTCGCTGCCGTTCACGATCACCCGCGACGAGATCCCGCTCAACACGGTCATCGCGACGTACATGATCGATGACGAGACAGGCTACATCCGCCTCCAGCGCTTCGCGCAGACGAGCGCGCAGGAGATCCGGACGGCCATCGACGAGCTGCGCCGCGAGGGCATGACGCGCCTCGTGCTCGACCTCCGCGACAACGGCGGCGGCCTGCTCGACCAGGCCTACCAGATCGCCGACGAGTTTCTGCCCGAGGGCAACATGATCGTCTACACGGACTCGCGGCACCCCAACAATCGCCGCCAGTACCGTGCGACTGCAGGAGGACACTTCGAGACCGCGCCCGTCATGGTGCTCGTCAACGAGAACTCCGCGTCGGCGTCCGAGATCGTCGCCGGAGCGCTCCAGGACCACGACCGCGCGTTCCTCGTCGGCCGCCGGACGTTCGGCAAGGGCCTCGTCCAGCAGCAGTTCGCGATGTCCGACGGGTCGGTTCTCCAGATGACCGTCAGCCGCTACTTCACGCCGTCGGGGCGTCTCATCCAGACGCCGTACACGGTCGGTGAGGGGGAGGAGGCGTACTTCGAGACGAAGCGCGCCCTCCGCGCGGCCGTCGAGGACGTCGTGGCGCCGCAGGGCGGGCTCGTCGACACGGGACGCCTCCGGGGCGGCGTCCCGGACTCGCTTGTCTTCCGGACCGACGGCGGGCGGACGGTCTACGGCGGCGGCGGCGTCCTGCCGGACTACATCGTCGCCCTCGACAGCGTCTCGGCTCCGCTCCGTGTCGTGATAGGGCGCAACCTCGACAACGACTTCGCGCGCGTCCGCATCGAGCAGCTCGGCGAGCGCTTCCGCCAGGAGTGGTCCGGTCGCGAGACCGAGTTCGTCCGCGGCTACCGCATCGACGACGCCACGTTCAGCGCCTTCCTCGACTACGCCGGCACGCGCGGCGTGCGCGTCGTGGACACACGTCCGGCGGCTAGCACGGCTGCTCCGGCAGACACGACGCAGGCCGCGAGCATTCTCGTCCGCAGCGAACTCGCCGGGTCGCGGCGCGACATCGAGACGCGCATCAAGGCGTTCATGGCGCGCCGCCTCTTCGACACGGACTCGTGGTACCCGGTCGTCGGCCAGATCGACCCCGTGATCCAGGCCGCGATGCAGCAGTGGCAGACCGCGACGGCGTCGCTCGCGCAGGCCGACCGGTAATCCGGCCGGCGCGATCCCGATGACAACGAGAGGCCGGGTGCGCGAGCGTCCGGCCTCTCGCCGTTCCTGATCTTTTCGTTGTCCGACGAGGGCCGTCGCGATGTGCCTTGCGCGGCCTCGGGCCCGGCCCTTAACCTGCGCCTGCAACCCGACCGCCCGATGCCCGACTCTGCCGGCGCGCCCCGACTCGTCCGCTGCGCGCTCGCCCTCGTGCTGGCGTGCGCCGCCGCGCTCGCGCCTACGGCGGCCGGCGCGCAGGCGTTCGGGCGCAACAAGATCCAGTACGCCGGCTTCGACTGGCACGTGCTCCAGACCGAGCACTTCGAGGTCTACTACTACCCTGAGGCCGAGGCACTCGCGCGCATCGGCGCCGCCGAGGCCGAGACGCAGTACGCGGTCCTGTCGAGCCGCTTCGCGACGAGCCTTGGCGAGCGCGTCCCGATCGTCTTCTACGCGACCAATCTCCATTTCAAGGAGACCAACATCACGCCGGGCTTCATCCCCGACGGCGTCGGCGGGTTCTTCGAGTTTCTCAAAGGCCGCGTTGTCATCCCGGCCGACGGCAACCTCGGGCGCTTCCGCCGGGTGATCCGCCACGAACTGACGCACGTGTTCACGTTCAACCGGCTCGCGCGCGTCCTCCGGGACCACCGCACCCCGGGCGAGCAGGGCCTGCCGCTGTGGTTTACGGAGGGCCTCGCCGAGTACTGGTCCGGCCCGCCGGACCATCAGCACGAGATGATCCTCCGCGACGCGATCGCGTCGAACTCGTTCGTGCCGCTGCACGACCTGGACCGCATCGCGGGCACGTTCACGATGTACAAGGAGGGCGAGGCGTTCTGCCGCTTCGTGAGCACCACCTACGGCGAGGAGCGGCTGCTGGAGCTCATCGACGAGGTCTGGCGCGACACCCAGTTCAACGACGTCCTGGCGTACGTTCTGGGCGAGGACGTGGACACGGTCTCAGACCGCTGGGAAGCGTTCGTGCGGGCGGAGTACGCGCCACGCATCGCCGGGGCTGACGTGCCGAGCCTCACGGCCGAGCCCGTCGCCGGCCGCGGCTTCTCGGCCAAGCCGGTCGTCTGGACGCGACCCGATGGGTCGCGTGAGGTCCTGTTCTATGGCAACCGGGGGTCGTACTCGTCGGTCTACGCCCAGCCCGTCGACCCCGCGATGCGCCCCGTCGGCGAGCCGCGGGCCGTCATCCGCGGCGAGCGCTCTGCAGACTACGAGGCATTTCATCTGTTCGAGTCCCGCCTCGACGTGTCCGCCTCGGGCGTGCTCGCGTTCGTGACCAAGCGCGGGGGGGCGGACGTGGTCCACCTCTACGACCTCGCCGCCGACCGCCGCATCGCGATCCTCGGCTTCGACCGCCTGGTGGCCATCTACTCGCCGACGCTCTCGGACGACGCGCAGACGGTCGTCTTCTCGGCCATCAACTCCGGCGGGATCGCAGATCTCTACCTCTACAGCCGGACTGCGGGCACGCTCCGCCAGCTTACCCACGACGACTACGACGACCGCGACCCGGACCTCTCGGCCGACGGCCGGACCGTCGCATTCTCCTCCGACCGGTCGTCGTGGGGCGCGAGCGGCCACTACAACCTCTTCGCGCTCGACGTCGCCTCGGGCGGCATCGCCGCGCTCACCGACGGTCCTCAGATGGACCTCTCGCCGCGCTGGAGCCCCGACGGGCGCCGCCTTGCCTTCGCGAGCGCCCGCCGCGACTCGGCCGGCGTCTTCGGCGCGCAGGACGTCTGGATCGCGGACCTGATGGACGCCCGCCCGCCCGCCCGGGCCGCGGCAGGCGCTACACGCCCGGCGGGTGGTCCTGCCGAAGCCGCGGACGCTGCCCGTGAGATGGTCGCGGCCGGTGCGCCAGTGCAGCCTGGCCGCGGGACGCTGCGCCAGCTCACGCGCTTCACGAGCGCCGCCTTCGACCCGGTCTGGGCAGACTCGTCGCACCTCGTCGTCGCGACGTTCGAGGACTACCGCTTTACGGTCCGCGTCCTTGACGCCGACTCGCTGCTCGCTGCGCCCGAGTCGGTCGTCGGCACCGGCGTGCCCGACGTGAGCGCCGCCGAGCCGTGGCACCACCCGACCATTACGAGCGCGGCCGGCGTCCGCGGGGCGCCGTACCGCCGCCGCTACTCGCTCGACGTCGCCGCCGGCGGCTTCACGACGACCTCGACGGCGTCGTATACCGCCGGCGGCGCGACGCTCGCCTTCTCAGACCTGCTCGGCAACGACCGCATCTTCGTCACGGCGTACTCGGCCAACACGAGCGCGAGCGGCCGCTCGCTCCTCGATGGCCTCAACGTGTCGGTGACGCGCATCCACCTCGGGCGCCGCGCGCATGTCGGCTACGGTGCGTTCCGCCTTGCCGGGCCGCGCTACGACCGCACGGATCCGCAGGGCACGTCGCGCATCCCGTCGTTCGAGCAGCAGGTCGGCGTGCTCGGCGTCGTGAGCTATCCGCTCTCGTTCTTCCGACGCATCGACCTCGAGACGACCTTCGGCGTGGGCTCGCGCGAGGGCCTCCGCCGCGAGTTCGGCCAGACCGAGTTCGACACGCTCCGCACGGCGCTGCTGTCCAACACCGTCGCGTTCGTCCACGACAACGCACTTTACGGCGGCTTCGGGCCCGTCGAAGGCTGGCGCGGGACGGCCGCCGTCGGCTACACGACCGATGTCGCATTCTCGAACGAGAGCTACGTCGCCCTCACGGCCGACGTGCGCCGTTACTGGCGGATCACGCCGAGCGTGACGCTCGCCTCGTGGGGGCTGGTGCGGATGAACGTTGGGCGGCGGGCGCGTCTGAACCTGCTCGGAGGCTCGTGGAGCCTGCGCGGCTTCCCGCTGCTGCGCGTGCGTGGCTCGAAGCTCTGGTTCACGTCCAACGAGCTCCGCTTCCCGCTCCTGCCGCGCCCGCCGCTGTTCCCGCTCATCGCCGGCCTCCGCGGCGCGCTCTTCGTCGACGCGGCCCACAACTGGACCGACGGCTACTCAGACGCGACGCTGGACCCGGACTTTTCGGACGAGGCGTTCCCGCTCCGCATCGGCACGACCAAGGGATCGTTCGGCGTCGGGCTGCGCGCGAGCATCCTCGGCGCGTTCGTCCTCCGCTACGACGTCGGCTACCGCTTTCTCGACGGCTTCCAGTGGGGCGAGCGGCAGGGGTTCCGGCAGCTCTTCTTCGGCTACGACTTCTGATGCGGACTCCCGACTCGGTCCGCTGTGCCCTCGCCGCGTACGTGCTCGTCGCGCTCGCCGGGTGCGGCACGATCAAACTCGATGCGCCGCTCGTGCCGCTCGCGCCGGCTGCGGCCCCTGCGCCGCCGCTCGTCCGCGCGTGGGAGACGGATGTCGACGGCGCCTTCGGGCCTTCTCCGGCGCTCGTCGCCGCGGGGCATGTGGTCGTCGGGACGCGCAACGGCGAGGCGGTCGTGCTGGACGTCGCGACAGGCCGGCGCATCGGCGGGCTCGACATCGGAGGCAGCGTCGAGGGAATGCTGGCGCTGTCGCCCGACGGCGCGACGCTGTTCGTCCCGGCTGCCCGGGGCCGCCACGCCGTCGTCGCCCACGGCCTCGTAGACGGGCAGCGCCACTGGCGCTGGCGTGCGGACGGGCCCGCAGAATCCGCCGAAGCCGGTCTTGTCCTCGCCGCGGGCGTCGTCGTCATGCCGCTCCACGGCGGCCTCACGCTCGGCCTCGACGCGGCGACCGGAGCGGAGCGCTGGCGGGCAGCCGGCACGGCGGGCGCCCAGAATCACGCGGCCCCGGCCCTCATTCCCGGCGGACTCGTCGCCATTGCCGATGACCGCGGAACCGTCCGTGCGCTCGATCCGGCGACCGGGGCTGTCCGCTGGACCGCTGAGGTCGGCGCGCCGGTCTACGCGGCGCCGGCTGCAGCGGGCTCCCGTCTGTTCGTCTCGACGACGCGCGGAACGCTCGCCGCGCTCGACGCGGCGACGGGTGGCCTGCTCTGGACGGCCCGTCTCGACGCATCCGGCGTCGCCCGCGTGACCACGGCCGGGGCCGACGCGGTGCGCGCCATCGTCGGGCTGACGGATGGGCGCGTCGTTGCGCTCGACGCCGCCACCGGCGCGGTCGTCTGGACATGGACCGCGACGGGCGCTGTCGTCGCCGCCCCGCTCGTCTCGGGCGCGACGGTCTACGTCGGCACGATGGACCGCCTCATCGTCGGCCTCGACGTTGCGACCGGTGCCGAGACATTCCGGACCGAGGTCCGAGGTCGCGTCAAGAGCGCGCTGACGGTTGCCGGAGGCCGGCTCATCGTGCTCTCCGAGCCCCGCCACGTCACTGCTTTCGACGCCGCGCCCGGACTCGCGGCCCGCCCCTGACCCGCCGGGTAAATCCGAACCTATGCGCTCGTTTCTCGTCTTCGCTGTGCTGGCCACGGCACTCGCTCACTCGGCCTCGGCGCAGACGGCTACGGTCCGGGTCTCGGCGCCCGACGACGGGGACGCATTCGTCGCCGTCGACGACTCGCTCGCGGGCCGCCCCGGCGAGGCGATTGCCGTCCCCGCAGACCGGCCCGTACGCATCGCACTCGTCGAGGCGGGTGCGATTTGGAACCCGCGACGCGCGACGGTGACCGTCTCGGTGGGCGCTGGCGACACGCTCGGCGTCGGGCTCGCGCTCCCGGTCCGCGTGCGCGTCGAGACGCTGCCGGGCGGCGCCGCGGTCGCCCTCGTCCTGCCCGATGGCACGGCGCGGGAGCTCGGAACGGCCCCGCTCACGGCCGACGTCGCGCCCGGACAGACGGGCACGCTTGTCGCGACGCTCAGCGGTTACCGCGAGGCCCGGGTGGCACTCGCCGCGTCCGAGCGTCCCCTGACGTTGGTTCTGGCACCCGACGGCCTCACCGCCGACGCACCTCCCGTGACGCTGCTGACGACTGACCGTCGAGACCGCCGCGGCGCCTTCGTCGATGCCGGGATCGGCGTGCTCACGCTCGCTGCAGGCGCCGTCGCTGTCGTCACCAAGTTCCGCGCCGACCGGATCGACAACCGGTACCGGGACCCTGCGAGCGCCGAGCGTGGCAGCGAGGCGCTCCGCGACGAGGCGCAGCGGCTCGACCGGACGTCGCTCGTCGCCCTCGGCGCGATGCAACTCGGCGTCGGCGCCCTCGTGCTTCGGCTCGTGTTGCGATAGGGGAGAGGTGGGAGTCTTCTACTTTGGTTCCGACTTCCCCGCATGTCAGACCGGTGTCGCGCCGTCATCGCGCGTCGCGGCCGCGCGCAGGCCGTCGATGAGCGCGTCGAAGTCGTCCCAGTCCGACCGGGCGAACGTCTCAACGGCGTCGCCGAGGCTCACGACGAGTTCGCCGAGCACGAGGCGCGCTTCCCAGACGGCCTCGGCCGGGGGGCGCCGGGCAGGCCGCGCGGCGTCCCACACGGACCACACACGCGCGGATGCGCCCTCGATGTCGATGCGGGCCGGCAGCCGCCGCAGGCGCGCCCGCGCGACGATGCCGGAAGCGAGGACCGCCGCCACCATCCCGACGCCGACCGGCACGAGGACGGCGCTGCCCTGGAGCATCGCGACGACCGTGACGGCCATCACGGCGAACGATGCCCACGCGAGCGCCTCGCTCTGCGCGCGCAGCAGCACGAGCCCCCGAGCGGCCGTCCCGGGGTCATGCCGGCTCACGAGCGTCACTGCCGTCCGGGACATCGCCGCCGGTGTCACCGGACGGACGGCTGGTAGCGGTCAAGCCCGATGATCAGGCGGAAGGACGTGACCGTGGTCCCGTCCGGTCCGACGCCGAGCAGCGCCCCGACGAGCGGCCGCTCGCGGTCGCGGTAGTGCAGGTTGAGTCCGAATCCGACAGAGGGCCGCAGTGGGACGGCCGCGCCCTCGGCGACGGGGTCGCGGGACGTCGAGACGCGCGGCGTGAACTCGGTGAACACGTCGTCGTAGGCCGCGCCGACCATGGCGAGAACCGTCCCCTCGACGCGAAACGCGGCCAGGTTGCGGATCACCACGCCGCGCGCACCGACGCCGAGCGCGACCGCGTCCCGGCCGACGAAGTAGCGCGCCGGCCACCCGGTGAGCAGATCGCGGTCCAGCACCGGCAGGTAGAACAGCGGTAGCCCGTCCGCGCCGACGTCCTCGCGCGTGATCGCCGCGACGGCGCGGACGAACACGGCCCCGCGCTCGGGTTGCAGCGGCAGCCGAAACGGCGCCGGCCGGAAGAGGTAGCCCGTGAACTCGGCGCTGTTGAAGCGAAGGCCGGACCCGTCGACAGCGAACGCGCGGGACGCCGAGGCCTGGAGGTAGGTGCCCCGCGTCGGGCGGGCTTCGTTGTCGCGGGTGTCGTGCTGGACGCCCAGCCCGAGCGAGACGATCGTCCGCTGCTGTCCTGTGAGCGCGTCCAACTCGGCGAGGTCTTGCTCGGAGACGAGCGCTTCGGAGCCGTCGCGCCGCTCCGACCTGCCCCGCAGCTCGTCCGTGCGGAGCTGGACGAAGGGCTGGACGAGTGGCCCCCGCAGGCCCGCAGGCTGCCAGCCGACGCGCGCTTCAGCTTCCGCCTCGAAGCGGTCCAGGAACAGCTGGCCCTCAGGGTCTGCGCGTGGGCCCGTGCCGGCGTACGGGAAGCGCGAGGACGACAGGACGGACGCGCCGACGAGCGTGAACAGTGTCGCCCGCTCGGGCTCGCCCGTCTGGTAGGACCCGAAAGCGCCCACGACGTGCTGCGCGAGGCGGCCCTCGATCTGGAGGTGGTCGCCCCGGTGGATGAGGCTGGACATCGCCACGCCGCCGCCGACGCCGATGCCGCGGGACCCGGAATACAGTGCGCCGACCGAGAAGATGGGCCGCACCCGAAACCCCTCGACCTCGTCCGCCACCTCGGTCGCCGCCACGGCGGCCTGCTCGACGACGACCGGCACCGACGCGGAGTCAGCGGCGAGGGAGTCGGCCGGCGTCTGGGCCGAGGCCGCGTGGGCGAGACAGAAGGCCGCGGCGAGTGTGGAGAGGCGAAGGCGCATGTGCGGTGACGGTGAGGGAGCTGCATACGCAGCCCTCGGGCTTCCGCTCCCGTCCGCCCCGAATCCGTTAGGGCAGAGCGCGGTGTGCGCGTCGTGCGGCGGCGTCCGCCGCGCGCTCCGCGAGGGCGACATCTTCGGGGGCCGCTCGGGCAGCCCGGGCTAGGCCGTCCGCGCTCGCCACGTGGAACCGGTCGCCCTCGGCCTGCTC
>DASWMO010000229.1:0-9534 GCA_036399715.1 Rubricoccaceae bacterium | reverse complement strand
CCTTCAAGGAGCCGACCGCGCCCGGCCAGCTGATCTTCCCGACGATCGAGGAGGCCGGCGGCACCGCTGTCCGCGCCGAGGACGGGACGGTGACCGTCACGCCCGGCGACGGCGGCCAGCCGTACTCGGTCGCGCCGGACTTCACGGTGCGCGCGCTCCAGGGCAATGCCGTCCTGCGGTGGCAATACCGCCCGGGCTCCGCCCTGTTTGTCGTGTGGCAGCAGCAGCGCTCGGGCTTCGAGCAGGACGGCCGCTCGCCGGTCGGCCTCAACCTCGGCCGGCTCACCCGCGACCCGCTCCAGAACGTCTTCCTCGTCAAGCTGACCTACTGGTTCGGGTAAGACGCGAGGGTGCCTCGACTTGGCGCGAGCGTCAGCGGACGGTGTCCGTGTCGACGCGGCGGAAGACGGCGACGATGGTCCCGCGCGCGGCGTCGGGCACGGGCCGCGACGCCACGGCGAGGCCGGCCTCGCGCGCGGCCGCGGCGAGCACGGCTGCCGCAGCCGTGTCGGCGGCGAGGCGCGCCTCGACGTCGAGGGCCGTCGCATCGGGGCCTGCGCCCGGCAGATCCGTCCAGAGCCAGCCCCCAGGTGCGAGCACGCGCCGCGCCTCGGCGAACGTCTCGGCGAGGCCGGCGGACGCGGGGCTGGCAGCGACGACCCAGGGCGCGAAGGCATCGGGGTAGCCGAGGGCATCGGGACGCGCGAGCGTGACGCGCCGCGCCGCCTCGTCGGCTTCGAGCACGTCCGCGAGGCGCTCGCGGGCCTTGGCGACATCGCCGGGCAATGCCGCCGAGGCCCAGACGTCGAACCCGAGCGCGGCGAGCAGATGGGCGTGGGCACCGCCAATGTCGACGACGCGCGTGCCCGGGGCGACCGACGCCATCGTGCGGAGCAGGAACGCCGAGGCGCTCACGCGGCGCGGCGCGGTGCGGCCTCTGCCGGAGCGACATCCGGCAGGGCCTCCCAGTCGCAGGGCTCGGCCGCGTGCGTGCACGTCTCGCACCGGACCGTCCGGAGGGCCGGATCGTGGCGGGGCCGGAGGTCCAGCAGCGCAGTTCCGTCGGGGCGCGCCGTTGCGCCGTCGCCGCCGAGCGTGGGCTGCACCTGCGCCCCGACGACGGCGGCGAGCGTCTCGATAAAGAGCGGGTGCTCGTTGAGGCCCGTCGCAACCTCGAAGTGCGTCACGCCCTGCGTCGCGGCGTGCGCGCGGACGACGACGTCGAGGTCGTAGGCCGTCTCGACGCGGTCCGACACGAACGAGACCGGCACGACGAGGATGTGCGCGTGGCCGTCTTCGGCGAGCGCGTCCAGCGTCTGGGTCAGGCCGGGGCCGAGGGCCCGGCCCGGGACGAGCGGCCGCAGAAACGCCACGTGGGCCGCACGCCGCGGATCGCGCGCCGCGCGCGCGTTCACGATCTGCTGCACGGTCGCGTGGACGAGGCAGCAGTACCGGTTCGGCTCGGCCGGCCGCGGCGCGGGCGCGCCCTCGGCGCAGAACACGACCTGGACGCCCGGCCGCGCGGCGAGCGGGAAGCGCTGGAGCCCTTCGTCGACGCGCTCGGCCAGGGCCTGGATGTAGGTCGGGTGGGCGGCGTACTCGGGCACGAGCGACGTCGGCCAGGCGGGCAGCTCGCTGGCGGCGCAGAGCGCATTCCAGTAGGCGACCGACGAGCCGGACGTCGCGGCCGAGGCGTGTGGGTGGAGCGGCAGCAGGACCACCTTCGTCACGCCATCGCGTTCCATCTGCGCCGCGGCCTCCTCGGTCGAGGGGTGCCAGTGGCGCATCGCAACGTATGTGCGGAAGCGGGCGCCGGTCGCCGCGCCGAAACGGCGGTTGAGGACGCCGTCGAGCGCGCGCGCCTGCTCCGCGGTGTGGCGCGCGAGCGGGCTCTCGCCGCCGATCTGCTCGTAGGCGTCGGCGCGCGCGCGGGCGCGGCGGCGGGCCAGAATGCGGGCTGCGACATGGCGGACGACGCCCGGCACGCCCCAGTTGCCCTCGGCGGGGTCCATGAGCCGGTTGTACAGAAACGGCTCGACTTCCTCGCGCCGGCCCGGCCCGCCCAGGTTCATCAGCACGACGCCGACGAGGTCGCCGGGCTCGACCTCGAGAGGCTCCGCAGATGCGCCCGTGCCTGCCGGGCGGGACGCTCGGGCGGGCTGGAAGCTGCGGAGAAACTCGCGAGGGGTCATGCGCGGGGCCAGATCGGGAGCGTCGCCGGAACGGGCCCGGCGTCTGCCAATAAACCGATGTGTGCGGGCGCACGTGTCGCGTCTCGTTGAAGAACGCAGAGCCGATGCAGGATTGACACCGGCTCCACACTGCCGCATTGCGGCATTCGGCGTATAGACGGCGCCTGAGCAGAAAACGGTGGGCGGCCCGCGGTGTCTCTCACCTGCTCCGGCTCGGTTGCTATGTTTTCTTGACAGCCCCAACCGGATATGCGCCCTGTTGCCCTACTACTTCTGCTCGCGCTCGCCGCGTGCGACGGCGGGGACTCATCGGACCCGGTCACGCCGGTACGCCCATACACGGTCCACTACACCGCGTCGATGGAAGGCGATGGCCGTCTGGACAGCCTGACGCTCACCTACAGCGGTCCGAACGGAACGACGCTGACAGAACCCAGCGGGGCGCTCCCGTTCTTCGACCGCACGGTGACGATCGCGCCAGGCCGCGAAGCCGCGGTCGACTTCCGGGGCATCTACCAGGTCACGCCGAACTTTCCGTCGGCGACGCTGCGTGTGCGCGTGGACGCGACGCGCGACGGGGTGACGATCACGGACGAGGACCTCGGGACGGCACAGGGCACGCGGGCGCAGTACCTGAACGTCCGCGCGTCGGTCCTGCTGCCGCAGTAAGGTCCTGACAAGATGTCTAGACGCGCGCAGCGACGTCGGCGAGGGCGTGGCGGAAGTCGGCCGAGACGAGGTCGTCCCGGACGTCGGCGACATCGGCCGACGCAGGGATGGCGGTCCCGACGAGGTCGGCAGTGCGACGGGCCGTCCGGTAGGCCGCGAGGCGTGCCTCGGCGGCGTCGAGGCGCGCGGCGAGGGTCCGCACGGGTGCCGACGGCGCGAAGGCGACCAGACCGAGCACGAAGTGGAGGCCCGAGACGGCGAGCGCGAGGTGGTACACCGTCTCGGCGCTCGGCGCGCTGCCGCGCGCCACGTCGTCCTCGAACGCTCGGACGGCCTCGTAACGCGCCCACAGCATCGAGGCGGCCGCATGGCGCAGGCGCGACGGCGCCGGAACGTCGCCCGGCTCCCCGACGAGGTCGTCCGGTGGCGCCGGAAAGTCGTCGCCGATCAGCAGGCCGGCGTCGTGCTGTGCGCCGAGTCGGTCCAGCAAGCGGCGCGCGCGCGGCCCCCACGCACGGTGGCGCCCGCCACGAAGGAGGTCGCGCGCGCGGGCGAGCGCCCGGTCCCGGGCCTCGGTATGCCGGGCAGCGTCGGCGCCGGGTGCGGCGGCGGCGCGGTCCTGGTCGAGGGCGTCGTCGAGGGCCGCGACGAGCGGGCGGAGCGCGGCGACGAGGCGGCCGGCCGCCATCGCCGGGACGTACGGCCGGAAGGCGTCCGCGGCGAGGCGGACGCGGTGGGCGGCGAGCAGCACGCGCCGCGCGTCGCCGGCGCCATCCGGGGCCGAGCCGTCCTGGGAGAGGTCGCCAGCGAGGCGGCTCGCGGCGCGCTCGAAGCGGGCGACGTGGTAAACGAGCGCGGCGAAGGCGGCGTCGACGAGGGGCGTGTCGGCGCGGAGGTCTGGCGCGCGAAGCGGCGCCTCGGGGGAGCGGGCCTCGGCGGAGGAAGGATTCGAATTCTGCGCCTCGGACGGCATTACGACCTCTAGGGCTGCGCTGGGCTCGGGGTTGGCCGCGTCGTCCTCTTCATCGGATTCGTCGTCCCAGCCGCCGGCTTCCTCGTCGAAGGCGTCGTCGGAATCGAGGAACGGCGTGGCCGTCTGGGTCGGCGTGAACTGGTCGAGGAGGCCGTCGAGGTCGCCCGCCGACGCGTCGAGTGCGCCGTCGCCCGTGGGAATCTCGGCCGTCACCGCCTCCTCGGCCGGGTCCGCGGGGGACGCGGGGCCGACGTGCGGCTCGGCTGGCACATCCGGCGGCGAGGCGGGAGCGTGGGCAGGCTCGGAGTGAGACGGGCCAGACGGCGCCGCCGCGGCAGAGACGGCCTCAGCAGCGCGAGGCGGACCGTCGGGAACCGCGTCGGTTGAGGCTGGCTCGGCGGGGAGCGCCTCGACGAGTTCGCTCACCCGGTAGGCCCGCGAGGGCTCGGCGTCGGGCTCGAAGACGCCGAGGCGGCGCGCGAGAAACTGCTCCTTCCAGTGGCGCACGCGGGCGGCACTCAGGCCCGTCTGCGCCGCGACAGTGTCGGCGCGGTAGCCGCGCGCATCGAGCAGCAGCACGCGCGCGCGGCGTCGAAGGAGCGCGTCGCCGCGCTCGGCGATGCGCTCGACCGTCGCCCGCTCGTCGGGCAGCAGCAGCAGGGGCTCGGAGAGGTCGCGGGAGAGGCGCAGCAGGCCGCGCTCGAGCTTGGTCCGCGGCTCGCGCTCGAGGTCGTACCCGCGCAGCGCGGCGTCGACCCGCTCGACGTCGGCATCGCGCCCCTGGGCCGTGACCTCGACCTCGACCTCGTTCGAGACGACCTGCGCGCCCGGGACCTCGTACACGACGACGTCGAGCGAGACGAGGAGCGCGGGGCGGGCGCCGTCGTACGCGATGCGCGGCGTGCGGTACTGCCGCAGCGCGAGCAGCGGCCGCAGCGGGTCCGAGCCGAGCCGCTCGGCGAGCGCGTCGGCGAGCGGGCCGGGCGGGAGCGACAGCACGGGCGCCCCGGCGCGCACGCTCGGCGCGTCGGGCGGGAGCACGGCGTCGGCGACGCGCTGCAGGTCCGCCTCGGGCGCGAGCGGGCGCAGCGCGGCCGTCCGGCTGCCCGCCGTCTCGCGGACGCGTAGCGACAGGCCGGACCGGAGCAGCTCGCCGTCGGCCGTGTCCCAGTACTGGTCGCGGACGCGGAGCGGCGCGAGCGGGCTCATCCGGAACCCGCCGAGGTCGGTGACCGCGAGCAGGTCCGCGAACGGGCCGGGACGGCGCGAGACGTAGGTCGAAGACTGCATGCGGAGGGCGTCGGACGCGGGAATCTAGAGGCCGCCGGCGAGGGGCGGCGACGGCAGGGCTCAGCGTACACGCGTCACGGCAACCGACGCCGTCCGGCCGCCCGCCTCGGCCACGACGCGGTACAGGCCCGCGGCGAGGCCAGCTGCGGGCTCCCAGCGCAGCGCCGCCTCGCCGGCCGCGAGCGGACCGTCGAGCAGGCGGGCGACGAGCCGGCCGCGCGCATCGAGGACCGAGACGCGGACAGGGCCGGGCGCGTCCACGCTCAGCGAGACGGCGACGGCGCCGCGGGCCGGGTTGGCCGAGCGGAGCGCGAGGCGGACCGGCGCCGCTCCCGGGGCGGGCTCGCCGGCCGCGAGGACGATGAACAGCGTCTCGAAGTCGAACGCGTCCCCGCCCGAGGCGCGGTACTCGGCCCGCCAGAACGCCTCGCCGGACGGACGGGTGAAGCTCCGGAGCGTGACCGTGACGGTCTGTCCGGCGTGTGCCGCGCGGAAGGCGCTGCCCCCGTTCTGCTCGGCAATGCGGACCACGTCCGGCGAGTCGATAAAGACCGTCGGGAGCGGCGGCTCGCCGGGCGTGGGCGTCGCGACCGCGGCGGGCAGCGTGAAGGCGCCGAGGCGCACGATGCGCGTCTCGGCGCCCGTGTCCGCGCCATCGAAGCGGTACGACCACGCCGCCGCGGCGCCGCCCGCGTCGACGACCGCCGGCTCGACGGCGACGAGGCGCGGCGTCTCGCCGAGCGCGTCCGCGGCCGCGGCGACCGTCCCGTCGATGTCCTCGCGGGCGGTCCGTGGCGGCGGCGGTGCGAGCGTGATGTTGATTCCCGTCGTCCCGAAGATGGGGTTCGGCGTGCCGTCGCCATCGGGGTCGTAGAGGCCGTAGCCCGCGCCGGCGGTTGCGCTCCCGAGCGGCAGCGGCAGGCGGACCGCCCCGGCGGTGTACACCGAGAACGGGACCGGCCCGAGCGCATACGGCAGGCCGGCCGCGGCGCCCTCGACGACGTCGGCCGCGATAATCTGGACGTTACCCGTCGCCACGTCGCCGGTGACGAGCGCGACGATGGCGCCGTCCGGCACCAGCCCGCCCGCGCCGGTGACGGTCCCGCGGATGGTGATGGGCCCGTTCGTGGCGCCCGTCGTGAGGTTGAGGGCGAACGGGACGGCGAGGCCCCGACCGTCCGCCGCCTCGGCCCCGACGACGAGGACGACGTAGCGCGTGTCCGCCTGAAGCGCGAGCGGGAACGAGACGGTCCGGCCGTCGGCGCTGCGGGCGGGCGCGCCGAGCGTCGCGGCGGCCGTCGGGAAGACGGCCAGCGTCGGGACGCTCGCCGTGGCGACGGGGGCTGAGAACGTCAGCGCGAGCGTCGTCTGGAGCGGGACCGAGACGGCGTGGTCGGCCGGCTGCGACGAGACGACGGCGAACGCCTGCGCGCCGGCCGGCGCCGCGGCGGCGAGGAGCGCGAGCAGGACGGCGAGGCGCCGCGCAAACGGGATCGTGGACATCGGGCGGGCGGCGGAAGAAGCCGAATGGTACGCCGTTTGGCGCGTCCCCGCCGGGCGGGCTGGACGGACAGGAGCCCGCTCGTACGCCCGGCCGGGCCCAGGTCGGCGCGACGCCTCGGGGCTATGCCCCGGCGCGAACGGCGGCCTCGACGGCATCGGCCGTTCGGGGGACGGGCGGGCCGAGCACACGGTGGCCGGCGGGCGTCACGAGCACGTTGTCCTCGATGCGGATGCCGCCCGTGCCGCGCCACGCGTCGGCCTCGGCGTAGTCGATAAAGGCTGCGTGGCGGCCCTCGGCGGCCCACGCGTCGAGGAGCGGCCCGACAAAGTAGACGCCGGGCTCGACGGTCATCACGTAGCCCTCGGCGAGCGGGCGCGCAAAGCGGAGGTAGCGCGTCCCGAACTGCTCGGAGCGTGAAAACCCGTCGCCGTAGCCGACGCGGTCCTCGCCGAGGCCCTCCATGTCGTGCACGTCGAGGCCGAGGGCGTGGCCGAGGCCGTGCGGGAAAAAGAGCGCGTGCGCGCCGGCCGCGACGGCTTCGTCCGGGTCACCGCGCATGAGCCCGAGGTCCGCGAGGCCCGTCGTGATCGTGCGCGCGGCGAGCGTGTGGAGGTCGCGGAACGGGACGCCGGGGCGCATCGCCTCGATGGCGGCCGTCTGCGCCGCGAGGACGACGTCGTAGAGCGCCCGCTGGCGCTCCGAGAACGTCCCGCCGACGGGCATCGTCCGCGTGAGATCGGACGCGTAGCGGGTCCCGACCGAGACCGCCCCGGCGTCGACGAGGAGGAGATCGCCCGCTTCGAGCACGGCGCCGGTCGGGTGGCCGTGGAGAATCTCGCCGCGGCGCGTGAGGATAACGGGGTAGCTCGGGTACGAGCCGGCGCCCCCGAGGTGCGCCTCGATGGCCGCGGCGAGGCCGCGCTCGGTCCGGCCCGGCTGCGCACCGGCCATCGCGAGCGCGTGAACCTCGGCCGCGAGGACGAGCGACGCCTCCATCTCAGCAATCTCGGCGTCGGTCTTGACGAGCCGCTGCGCGACCACGGCGTCTATCAGCACGTCGGACGCGCGCACCTCGGCTGGCGGCAGGCCGAGCAGATCCGCGAGGCGCAGTCGCTGCTCGGCGCGGTTCGGCGGCAGCGTGTGGACCGTCCGGCCCGCGCGGAGCGCCTCGCGGACGGCCGCGTCGAGGGCCTCGTGCGCAGCGTGCGCCTCGGCACCGATGGCGGCAGCGCGGTCTGCGAGCCCGGCGAGCGGGCCTTCCCAGACGACGTCGTCAAGCGTCGGGTCGTGGCCGAACAGCGTTGTCCGGCCCGTCTCGGCGTCGATGGCGAGCGCGAGGCCGGGCGCGTCGTGGCCGCCGTAGTACAGGAACGAGGCGTCCTGGCGGAAGGCGTAGACGTTGGCCGGGTAGTTCATCGGCGCGTCCTCGTGGCCGAGGATCACGATGACGCCCGACCCGACGGCTCGGGCGAGAGCGGCGCGGCGGGCGGCGTAGACGGACGGAGCAAACATGGCGAGCGGTGAAGGAGGCGCGCAAAATGCACATCGGCCGCGAGGCGCGGGCAAAAAAACAGCACCCGGTGGCGTTACACCCGAACAGAAGCTATCCGGGCGCGGTACGGCGCGTCCCCTCTCCCCTGCTCCGTGGCGCTCACGCCCAAACAGAAGGCAGCCGCCCGGTGGGCCGCCGTCGTCGCCCTCGCCATTGTCGCGCTCCTGGCCGCCCGCGGCTGCGGCGACGACGCACCCAGCGACGGGCCGCCCGGCGGCGGAGGGGCCGCGGGTGGCGGGGGCCGTGGAGGCCGCGGCGGGTCCGACACCCTCGCCGTCATGGTCGCACTCGCACAGCGCGAGACGCTCGAGGACGCCATCCAGACGACGGGCACGCTGCTGCCAGACGAGGAGGTCGTCGTTCGGGCCGAAATCGCCGGACGCATCACCCAGCTGGGCTTCGACGAGGGCGCGCGCGTCGGGCGCGGGCAGACCCTCGCCGTTCTGGATACCCAGGTCCTCGACGCTCAGGTGTCGGCCGCACGCACGCAGGCGGAGCTCGCCCGCATCCAGGCACAGCGCCAGCGGCAACTCTTCGCCATCGGCGGCCTGAGCCGCGCCGCCCTCGACCAGGCCGAGGCCGAGGCGGCGGTCCTCCAGGCCGGCGTGTCGCAGCTCACGGCCGAGGTCGCGCGGCGGCGCGTCGTCGCCCCGTTCGCGGGTCAGATCGGCCTCCGGAGCGTGAGCGAAGGCGCCTATGTCGCGCCCGGCGACCCCATCGCGACGCTGCGCGTCACGAGCACGCTCAAGCTCGAGTTCACGGTCCCCGAGGCCTACGTCGGCCGCGTCGGCCCGGGCGATGTCGTGGTGTTTACGGTCCCGGGGCAGGAGCGGACGTTCCGAGCGGTCGTGTATGCCGTCGAGCCGGGCGTGAGCCAGACGACGCGTGCGTTCACGGCCCGCGCGCGGACGCCCAACCCGGGTGGGCTCGTGCCCGGCGCGTTCGCGCAGGTCGAACTCGTCACCGCCCGCGCGGACGACGCCGTCGTCGTGCCCGCATCGGCCGTCGTTCCGGGCATCGACTCGGCGGCCGTGTTCGTCGTCGTCCGTGGGAAGGCGGAGCGCCGCGCGGTCGTGCTCGGCATCCGCGCCGGCGACCGCGTCCAGATCACGGGTGGCGTCGCGCCGGGCGACACCGTGCTGACGTCGGGCGTGGACGTCGTGCGGCCGGGCGGAGCCGTCCGGGCGACGCTCGTGGCCCGCCCAACCTCAGGCGCTTCACCGGTCGGCGCGTCGGGCGGCAGCGCATCGGGCGGCGCGTCGGGCCCCACGCCCGGGCGTTCCACTCCACCGGCCCCTCGCCCGTAGCCATGGCCTCGCTCTCCAGCCTCTCCGTCCGCCGGCCGGTCCTCGCG
>DASWMO010000228.1:0-10584 GCA_036399715.1 Rubricoccaceae bacterium | reverse complement strand
CCCGCGCTCCAACGGCATCCAGTTCGCGGTCTACCCCGACGCAGCCCGTCGCGCCGGGGTCCGCTCACGGTCGCGCGTGCGCGTCCTCGTCGGCGCCGACAACTCCGCGGTGCGCGTCGAGATCGTCGAGCGGACGCTCATCGACCGCCGCGGGCGCGAGCAGATCGTCGCCGTGCTGCCGTACGGGATGGAAGAGGCGACGCTCGCCGCGGCCCGCGAGACGGGCTTCTCGGCCGGACGCGACGGCGGAGAGCGTGTCCGCTCCTACGCCAACGTCACGATCAGCATCGGCGTGACCCGCTAGCGGCGCGCCGTGGGGTAGCGGCGGGTGGCCGGCACCTCGGAGGCCGTCCCCGTTGCCCCTGTCGCCGATGCGCCCGTTGGGGGTGCGCTCGCTGCGGGCAGCGCGACGCCCGCCATCAGTCCGACGACGGCCGCGCGGTTCGCCCGCCACGTCGCAGCTGGCGCCTGGACGGAGACGGCCCAGAAGGTCCGCCCGCGCTGCACGAACGCCGTCGCGCCGCCCGTGCCCGGGCCGGCCGTCTCGACGGCCGCGAGTGCCTCGACGGGCACCTGCGCCAGCCCGACCGGCCGCGCGCCGTGGTAGCCGACGCGCGCCTGCCCGGTCCGCCAGCCTTGCTCCTCGGCCGGGTTGAGGCCCGTGAGCTGCTCCACGCGCAGCGTGACGCCGGCGAGCGCGCCCGGGGCCGAGCGGCCGGTTACCCCGGCCGGCGTGAACGTGTAAAGCGCATACGCCGGCAGGCGGCTCTCGTCGGCCGCGGAGGACCAGCCCGCGGGCAGGGTCACGCGAAGGCCCGTCCGGCCGAACACCTCGACGGCCGCCGGGCTGCCGGAGGGAGCGGTAAGGGCCACGGCCGGCGCCGGGGCCTCGGCAGCAGCCGGCGTCGCGTCGGACGGTTGCGGGTCGACGGGTGCCGCGGCCGCGCGCGCGTCTGATGTCTGAGCCGCCGGGGCGGAGGCCGGGGCCTCCGCCGGGGCACCCCACGGGCGGCTCACGATGCGCCGCGTCGGGCGGCGGATGACCTGCGCCTCGGCAGGAACGATGGCGAGCAGGGCGAGCGCGACGAGGACGGATGAGCGGAGCATGAGGCCGGGTGTCGGAGTCGCGCCGGTATCAGCCGGTCTGGGGCCCGCTTAAACGCCCACCCGGGGGCGAGCCGGTCGAGGCTCGTCCCCGGACCGCGTCAGAGCCCGAAGCCGCCCTCGGTCCCGCCCTGCTCCTGCTGCGGCGTCCGGCGCGGCTGGCCGGTGCCGAACGTGTAGGTCAGCGTCGCCGAGACCTGCTGGATCTGCGGGTCCCGGATGCCCGTCAGGCGGACGTTGTTGGCTGTCGACGTGAACTCGAAGCGCGACGTCGAGAAGAGGTCGTTGACGCGGGCGGAGAGCTGGAGCGCGTTCGAGATCTTCTGGCTGATCCCGAGCGAGGCGAAGCCGAAGCCCGACGTGCGGCCGTCCTCGGAGTCCTGCGGGGCGCGGTAGAAGCCGAAGAGCTGGAGGTCCGTGCCCTGGCGGACCCGGAACTGGAGGCTCGTCCGTGCCGAGTAGGACATCGCGTTGGAGGCGAGGCCGGTCTCGACCGAGCCGCCGTCGACGACGGTCCGCGAGGCGGAGCCCGAGACGAAGCCGCGAACGCGCCCGCCGAGCAGGCTCGCGAGCAGCGTCAGGTCCGCGCCGTAGGAGTCCTGCGTGTCGAGGTTCTGCGCCGTCTGCGTCGTGATGCCCGTGACGGGATCGACGAGGAAGCGCTGGCGGACGACGTCGGTCGTGTGGCGGAAGAACGGCGTGAGCGTGAGGAAGTAGCGGTACTGCATCGTCAGCTCGTAGGCGTCGGTGTATTCGGGCCGCAGGCCCGGGTTGCCGACGCGGACGTTGAGCGTGTCGTCGAAGCTCGGGAAGGGGCTGAGCTGGCGCGAGCGCGGGCGCTCGATGCGGCGGCTGTAGCTGGCCTTGAAGAGCGTGCCCGGGCCGAACGAGTAGGTCGCGAAGGCGCTCGGGAAGAGGCTCTGGTAGCTCTGGCTCGTCGCCGTGAGGTCGACGCCGAGGACCGGCGGGAGGGCCGGCACGTCGCCGCGAAGGGTGAAGTCGCGCGTGGCGGCCTCGGCGCGAAGACCCGCCTGGAGGGCGACGTTGCCGAACTCGCGCGAGCCCTGGACATAGGCCGCATAGACGCCCTCGTCGTACGTGAACGCATTGGTGCGCGTGGGGTCGTTGACGAACCCGCCGCCCTGGCCGATGGAGTAGTCGAGGTCGGCGGAGAGGCTCCGCTGGAGCGCCTTGACGCCGGTTTCGAGGCGGACGCCGCCGAGCGGGCGCGCGTAGTCCGCCTGGAGGTAGGCCTCATTGTTGGTCTGGTCCGACGCCGCCCGCGACAGCGCCGACGTGCCCGTCGGGGCGAGAAACTGGTCGGTGAGCAGGTTGTCGTCGTCGTCGGCGTTGCGCGAGACGCGCGCCTCGACGGCGAGCTCATGGGTGCCCGTCGCGCGCGAGCCGCCTCCGCCTCCGCGGTTACCGCCGCCACCGCCGCCTCCCATCATGCCGCGCATCCCGCCGCCCCCGCCACCGCCGGCCGGCGCACCGGCTGCGGTCGGCGTCGGGGCGGCGTCGAAGGAGCGCCGGTAGACGAGCGCGCCGTCGAGGTTGAGGCCGCCGAAGTCGCTGTCTGAGAGGCGCGCCGTCTCGGTCTCGGCGCCCGCGCCGAGCGTGTTGGTGTAGAACGTCTGGTTGTCCGACGTCCCGAAGCGCGTCCCGCCCGAGCCCTCGAAGGCGAGCGACGACTGCGGCGAGAGCGTGTAGGTCGCCGAGAGGCTCACGAAGTGGTTCTGGCCGTTGCGGCCGTTCGTGAGCGCCTGGTTGGTCGTGAGACCGAGCGCGGGGATCTCGCGCAGCGACGAGCCGATGAGGTCGGACTCGTCGTAGCGGTAGCCGTAGGACGAGTAGACGTCCCACGGGCCGGCCTGGTAGCTCAGGTTGCCACCGAGTTCGGCGTTCGGCAGGGAGCCCCCGCCGAACGTCAGCCCGCCCGAGAGGCCGCGGTCCGTGCCCTCGACGAGCACGATGTTGACGATGCCGCTCATGCCGTCGGGGTCGTAGCGCGCGCTCGGGTTGGGCAACACCTCGACGCGTGCGACGCGGCTGGCGGGGATCTGGCGCAGGAGCGACGCGAGCTGCGAGCCGCGGAGCGGGACGGGCCGGCCGTTGATCTGGATCACGACGTTCTGGTTGCCGCGCAGCGAGACCGAGCCCTCGGTGTCGACCTCGATCGCGGGCAGCGTCGCGAGCGTCTCCAGAGCAGAGCCGCCCGTCGTGACGGCCTGCGCCTCGACGTTGTAGACCGTCCGGTCGGCGCGCTGCTCGACGAAGTCGCGCTCGCCGACGACCTCAGCCGCGCCGAGCGTGGCATCGTCCGCCGTCAGGCGGAGCGTGTCGAGAGCCGTCGTCTGGCCGGCCGCCACGGCGACGCCGCGCAGGCGCAGCGTCCCGTACCCGACGAAGCTCACGCGGACCTGGTACTGCCCCGGCGGAACGCTCTCGACGCGAAAGGCGCCGTCGAGGTCGGCTGCGGCGCCGGTGACGAAGGCGGAGTCGCGCGCGGTGTAGAGCGCTGCGGTCGCCGAAGGGAGGGCTTCGCCCGTCGCATCGTCCACGACGACGCCCGTGACGGTACCGCCGAAGTTGGCGGGGAGGCCGCCGGGGGCACCGCCGGGGCGGCCCGGCGTCTGGGCGAGGGCGGCCGGGGCCGCGAGGCCGAGCAGGACGGCGGCGAGGGTCAGGATCCGAACGGGCACGACGGGCGGGGCGAGTGGGAAAAGGTGCCAACGGCTTAGCAGCGCGTAGGGTGCGCAGAATTGTGCCCTGACACAAAATCAACGCAACTCGCCCCGACGCCTGCTCACCCGACAGGCTTCTCGAACGTCATGAACGCCTCGTCGGGCGTCCAGCCCGCGCGTTGGTAGAGGCGCTGCGCGGCCGCGTTGTCGGTCGCGGTCTGGAGGACGAGGCGGACCGCCCCGACGTCGCAGGCGTGTGCCTCGGCGGCCGCGAGCAGCGCCGCGCCGACGCCCTGCCCACGCGCCTCGGGCGCGACGAACAGGTCGTTGAGGACCACAATCCGCGCCGTGCCAACGGACGTGAACGACGGGAAGAGGTGCGTGAACCCGAGGCCGGCGCCAGCCGAATCGAAGGCGAGGATCAGGGCCGTGTCGCCCGTGCCGAGGCGCTCGGCGAGAAAACCGCGGGCGCGGTCCAGGTCGGGCGGCTGGCCGTAAAACTGGCGGTAGGCGTCGAAGAGCGCGGCGGCGGTGTCGAGGTCGGCGGGCGTGGCGCGACGGAGCGTGGGCATGGCGGCGGAAGGACGTAAGCGGGCAACGTACCGGCGGGCGAACCGGATGCCTGGCACCCGGACCGGAGTCCCGGCACGCGGACCGGCAGCGCGGTACACGGTAGCTTCGCCGTCTCTGCCCGGCCCCCCGATGCCTGCTGCCCCCCGCTGCCTCGTCGTCGCCCTGCTCGGGCTGGCCGGCTGCGTGCCGTATGCCGTCGGGACGACCGCGGCGACGGTCCCCGAGCGCCGCGTCGAGCCGAGCGGCATCGTGCAGATCGCCTCGGCGCGCCGCGACCTCGACCGCGACGACGGCCCGTCGAGCCCGGCCGTCTCGATCGCCAACGAGGCGCGCCTCGGGCTCGACGCGCGGACAGACGTGGGCGTCCGGCTGACCGGCTTCGGCGGAGTCACAGCCAGCGTCAAGCGCCGCCTGCGCGGGCAGGGCGACACGGGCTCCGCGATCATGCTCGGCGCGGGCGTCGTCGGCGCGAGCCATGTCCACACCGAGGCGACGCTCATCGTGTCGCGGGCGTCGGCGCCGGTCCTCGGGCGGACGCTCGGGTCGCGGGTTGCACCCTACGGCGGCCTCCGTTTCCAGGACCTCGCGCCGTTCGCAGGCGACGCGCTCAACACGCCGCCCGCGGTCGGCGTCTTCGCCGGGGCGCGCCTCGGCTGGCCGGACCTCGCCATCAGCCCCGAGGTCGGCGTGTTCTACAGCCCCCGACCCGGAGAAGGGTCCCTCCTCGTCGTGCCATCGATCACCGTCCGCGGCGACCGCCTCCGCCGCGCGCTCGGCCTGTAGCGGCCGGCGGCGTCATGGCGCGGCCAGCACGACGGCACCCTCGGGCGTGAGCACGTCGCCCGAAGCGAGCACGTGCACCCGAAGCCCTGCGGCCGAGACCCGGCCGGCGCGCACCTCGACCTGCGCCTCGCGGGCATCGAAGACCTGGACGGAGCCCGCGCCCGCGACGCGCATCGCGCCATCGGGCGAGACCACGACGGCCGTCGCCTCGTCGATGCCGACCCCGACGAGGTCCGGGTGGTCGAGGACGACGCTGATGAGGCGGTTCTGGCGGCGGCGCGCGGCAAAGTGCTGGTCCACGACGGCCCACGCGACGAAGCCGAAGCCCTCGGCCGTCACCACATTGCCCTGCTGGACGGTCGTGAAGGCCTCATCCGAACCCGCCTCGCGGCGCTCGTCGCCCGTGAGCATGACGCTGCTCATGACGGCTGCGCCCGCGCTCGTCCCGGCGACGACCCCGCCGCGGGCCCAGAGTGTCCGAATCGCGGCGAGCGTCCGCGTACCGTGCAGAGCCGCGACGAGGCGGTTCTGGTCGCCGCCCGAGAAGAACACCGCTGTCGCGCCACTGAACAGTGCAACCGTCGAGTCGGCATCCGGGTCGCCGAGTGCGACGGCTGCACTCGCAAAGCCTGCCGCGGTGAACTCGGACGCCTGCGCCGCGCCGACCTCAGCGGGGCTGCCGCTCGCCGCCGGCACGACGACGATCCGCTCGCCACGTCCCAGCCGTACGATCTCGGCAACGACATCAGGTGGGCGGTCGCCTCCGCCGATGATCACGAGGCTCTGCGCGCGGGCGGGCGCGCTCACGAGCACGAGAAAGATGAGGGCAACGCGCAGCATCGGACAAGAGCGGCGAAAAGGACGAGGGTACGACGCGCCCGTTCACGCGCGCTTCGCCGCCGCTCGGCCGGGATCACCTAGCTTTCGACACACACTGAAACCGACGCCCCGATGCTAACGGCCGCCGCCTTCCGCGCGCTCCTCGACCAGCGCATTCTCGTCCTCGACGGCGCGATGGGGACGATGCTCCAGCGGCACCGCTTCGCCGAGGCCGACTTCCGCGGCGACCGCTTCGCCGAGTGGTCGAGCCCCGTTCAGGGCAACAACGACCTGCTGTGCCTCACGCAGCCCGAGGCCGTCCTCGACGTCCACCGCCAGTACCTCGCCGCCGGGGCGGACGTGCTTGCGACGAACACGTTCAATGCGCAGGCCGTCTCGATGGCGGACTATGGGATGGAAGGCCTCGTCCGCGAGATCAACGTCGCCGCTGCCCGACTCGCGCGTCAGGCAGCCGACGAGGCGGCCACGCCCGAGAAGCCGCGCTTCGTCGCCGGGAGCATCGGGCCGATGAACCGCACGCTCTCGCTCTCGCCCGACGTCAACGACCCCGGACTGCGCGGCGTGACGTTCGACGCCGTCCGCGACGCGTACGACGAGCAGGTCCGCGCGCTCGTCGACGGCGGCGTGGACATTCTGCTCGTTGAGACGGTTTTCGACACGCTCAACGCGAAGGCGGCGATTGCCGCGATCCGCCGGTTCAAGCGCGACACCGGATCCGAGATTCCGGTCATGGTCTCGGGCACGATCGTGGACCTCTCCGGGCGGACGCTCGTCGGGCAGACCGTCGAGGCGTTCTGGAACTCGGTGATGCACACGCCGGACCTCGTCGCCGTCGGGTTCAACTGCTCGCTCGGCGGGGCGCAGCTGCGGCCATACATCGAGGAGATCGCGCGCCTCGCGCCGGTCGGCATCAGCTTCTACCCCAACGCGGGCCTGCCGAACGCCCTCGGCGGCTACGACGAGCGCCCCGACGAGACGGCGGCCGTCATCCGGACGCTCGCCGCGGGTCCGGACGGGCCGGGCTCGGGCGCGTTCAACCTCGTCGGCGGGTGCGGCGGGACGACGCCCGAGCACATCGCGGCCGTCGCCGAAGCCGTCGCAGGCGTTGCCCCACGCCGCGTTCCGACCGTTCCCTCCGCGACGCGCGTTGCCGGATTGGAGGCCCTCTCGATCACCGACGACTCGCTGTTCGTCAACATCGGCGAGCGGACGAACGTGACGGGCTCGAAAGCCTTTGCGCGCCTCGTCCTCGCCGGCGACTACGAGGGCGCGCTCGCCGTCGCGCGGCAGCAGGTCGAGAACGGCGCCCAGATGGTCGACGTGAACATGGACGAGGGCATGCTGGACTCCGAGGCCGCGATGGAGCGCTTCCTGCTCCTCGCGATGTCCGAGCCCGACCTCGCGCGCGTGCCCGTCGTCGTGGACTCGTCCAAGTGGTCCGTCATCGAGGCCGGCCTGAAGTGCATCCCCGGCAAGCCCGTCGTGAACTCGGTCTCGCTCAAAGAAGGCGAGGACGCGTTCCGCCACCAGGCGACGCTCGCGAGGGATTACGGCGCGGCCGTCATCGTGATGGCCTTCGACGAGGACGGGCAGGCGGACACGCTGGACCGCCGCACGGCCATCTGTGCCCGCGCCTACCGCATCCTCACCGACGAGATCGGCTTCCCGCCCGAGGACGTGGTCTTCGACCCCAACATCTTCGCCATCGCGACGGGCCTGCCCGAGCACAACCGCTACGCGATCGACTTTCTCGACGCGACGAGGTGGATCAAGGCCAACCTACCGGGCGCCAAGGTCTCGGGCGGCGTCTCGAACCTCAGCTTCTCGTTCCGCGGCAACGACGCCCTCCGCGAGGCGATGCACACCGCCTTTCTGTTCCACGCCGTGCAGGCGGGCATGGACATGGGCATCGTCAACGCGGGCCAACTCGGCGTGTACTCGGAGATCGAGCCGGCCCTGCTGGAACTCATCGAAGACGTCCTGTTCGACCGCCGGCCCGACGCGACCGAGCGCCTCGTCACGC
The DNA here is from genome assembly GCA_036399715.1 of Rubricoccaceae bacterium. Lineage (GTDB taxonomy): Bacteria > Bacteroidota > Rhodothermia > Rhodothermales > Rubricoccaceae > DASVSE01. The sequence continues at coordinate 2,577 of DASWMO010000228.1, read as the reverse complement.
ACGCCGAGGCGATGCGCGACACGGGAGGCCAGGCCGCGGCCGCCCGCGACGAGGCGTGGCGCGACGGGACCGTCGAGGCGCGCCTGTCCCACGCGCTCGTGACCGGCAACACGGAGTACGTCGAGGCCGACACCGAGGAGGCGCGCCTCGCCTACGCCCGCCCGCTCGACGTCATCGAGGGGCCGCTGATGGACGGCATGAACCGCGTCGGCGACCTCTTCGGCGCGGGCCAGATGTTCCTGCCGCAGGTCGTCAAGAGCGCCCGCGTGATGAAGCGCGCCGTGGCCTACCTGAACCCGTTCATCGAGGCCGACAAGAGCGAGGCGACCGTGCGGACGCGCATCCTCATGGCGACCGTCAAGGGCGACGTCCACGACATCGGCAAGAACATCGTCGGCGTCGTGCTCGGGTGCAACGGCTACGAGATCGTCGACCTCGGCGTGATGGTGCCGGCCGGGCGCATCGTCGAGGAAGCCATCGCGCAGAACGTCGATGCCGTCGGCCTGTCGGGCCTGATCACGCCGTCCCTGGACGAGATGGTGAACGTCGCGAAGGAGATGGAGCGCGCCGGGCTCACGATCCCGCTCCTTATCGGCGGCGCGACGACGTCCAAGATCCACACGGCCGTCAAGGTGGCGCCGCACTACTCGGGTCCCGTCGTGCACATTCTCGACGCGAGCAAGAGTGTTCCGGCCGTTTCCAGCCTCGTCTCGGACGACCTGCGGCCCGCCTTCGCGGCCGACGTGGCGGCCGAGTACGAGACGGTCCGGACGCGCTACGCGGCACGCCAGCGCGCGACGGTCCTGCTGCCGCTCGACACGGCGCGCGCCAACGCCCTCCCCCTCGATCCGACGCGCGCGCAGCCCGCGCCGCGCCGCCTCGGTGTCCAGACGCTCGCCCCCTCCGTGGCGGACCTGCGGCCGCTCATCGACTGGGGCCCGTTTCTGATCGCGTGGGAGATGTCCGGCAAAGTGCCGCAGGTCTTCGACGACCCGACGCGCGGGCCGGCCGCGCGTGCGCTCTACGACGAGGCCAACGCCCTTCTGGACCAGATCGAGACCGACGGCCTGCTCGTCCCGCGTGCCGTCTTCGGCCTCTGGCCCGCCGAATCCCGGGGCGACGACATCGCCATCCTCTCGCCCGACCGTTCCCACGCCATCGCCGTTCTGCACACGCTCCGCCAGCAGACGCCCAAGACGCCCGGCAAGCCCAACCGCGCCCTGTCGGACGCCGTCGCACCCGCCGCGTCCGGCGTCGCGGACCACGCGGGCGCGTTCGTCGTGACGGTCCACGGGGCCGAAGAACTCGCGGCCGCCTACCGCGCCGACCACGACGACTACCACGCGATCCTCGTCCAGTCCGTCGCCGACCGCCTCGCTGAGGCATGTGCCGAGTTTGTCCACCGCTACGTCCGCACGGACGCGTGGGGCTACGCGCCGGACGAGGCGCTCTCGGCCGACGACCTTGTCCGCGAGGCGTACGCCGGCATCCGGCCCGCGCCGGGCTACCCCGCCCAGCCGGACCACACCGAAAAGCTGACGCTGTTCGACATTCTCGACGCCGAGACGGCGACGGGCGTCGCGCTCACCGAGCACCTCGCGATGTCGCCGCCGTCCTCGGTCTGCGGCCTCATCCTCGGGCACCCGGACGCGGACTACTTCAACCTCGGCGTGGTCGGGCGCGACCAGATCGCGGACTATGCTGCGCGCAAGGGCATGGCCGTCGAGACGGTCGAGACGTGGCTCGCGCCGGCCCTCGCCTACGACGCCGAGCAACCGGCGGGCGACGGCGCGGTTCAGCAGGCTGCGGTCGCGTGAGCAGTCGTCGGGGCGTTCCCATCGGACCCGTTGAACGGCGATCCTACAGCGGGCCCCTCGACTGGCCGATGACGTCAGGAATTCCCCCATCCGGATGTCCCGCCACGACGCTCTGACGCCTTCTCTTCTCGCGACGGCCGCGCTCGCCATCCTCGCCCTCGCGGTGGTGACGGTGGGCGTCGGCAGAGGCGAGACGGAGCCTGTATCGGCGGGCGGGGGCGTCGAGGCGAGCCCGGCCCGGCCGGTCCTCACGCACGTCGCCGAGGCGCCGTACGCCGTCGCGGGCGCGAACGAGGCGGACCTTCTGGCGTCGATGGCCCAGGGCGCGCCGCGCGAGGGCGAGGCGACGTTCTTCGGCCTCACGACGACCGAGCTCTCGTTCCGCTATACGCGCGCGCAGCAGACGGGCGGGTGCACACTCCGCGACGTCCGAGTAGATCTCGCCGTGACGGTCGTGCTACCACACTGGACGCGCCCGGCGGACGCGCCCTACGACCTCGCCCGCGACTGGGCGCGCTTCGAGGCGGCGCTCCGGCGCCACGAGGACCACCACCGCGTGCTCGCCGAAGCCGGCGCCGAGGCCGTCCGCGCCGAACTCGACGGCCTCACGGCTGCGACGTGCGCCGACGCCGACGCCGAGGCGCGCCGCCGCGCCGAGCGCGTGGGCATCGAGACCGAGGCCGCGCAGCGGCGCTACGACGACGAGACAGGCCACGGGCAGACGCAGGGCGCGGCGTGGCCGCTGCAGCCGTAGTCGGAT
>DASWMO010000227.1:0-8363 GCA_036399715.1 Rubricoccaceae bacterium | reverse complement strand
AACCGTGCGCGCCTTCCGCCCATCCGCTCTCGTCGTACCGCTCGTCTGGGGCGGGTTCGCGGCTGCCGTATTCGGGCTCGCATCGGGGCGCGCGTGGGGGACGCTCGCCGGTGGAGGCGTCGCGGCAGGCGTCGTGGCGCTCGTCGTGCTCGTGGCGTTCCGAGGGACATTGCGGCGCCTGCGCGTGGCCCGGCAGCGCCTGCCGGACACGGCGCGGGCGTGGCTCGCGGACCACGTCCCGGTCTACGCCGCAGCTGACGGCCCGGCGCGCGCGCGCTTCGAGCGCGACGTCCGCTTTCTGCTCGCGGACCTGCGCTTCGAGGCGGTCGAGGGGACGATGCTGACGGACGAGCTGCGCTGGGCCGTCGCGGCGGGAGGGGCGTGCCTGCTCCACGGCCGGCCCGACTGGGAGCTTCCCCTCGACCGGACCATCCTCTTCGTGCCGAGCACGTTCGACGAGGCCTACGGCGACGAGGAGGCGGGCCTCTACGACGGGATGGTCCACGCCCAGGGCCCGGTCGTCCTCGCGGCCGACGCCGCGCTCGCCGGCTGGCGCCGGATGGACGGCTCGAACGTGGTCCTGCACGAACTCGCGCACCTCTTCGACATGGACGCGTCGGGCGCCGACGGCGTGCCAACGTTCATGGACCGCGCCTCGGACGACGCGTGGCGCGCGCTCGCCGATACAGAGATGCGCCGCGCCCGAGCGGGCCGAAGCGTGCTGCGGCCCTATGCCGCCCACGATCGCGCCGAACTGTTCGCCGTCGCGACGGAGCAGTTTTTCGAGCGCCCGGCCCGCCTGCGCGAGCGCCACCCCGAGTTGTACGGCGCCCTGAGCGCGTTCTACGCCCTCGACCCGCCCGACGAGGCGGAGCGCGAGGCGCCGGCATCGAGCTTCACTGCCAGGCGCTGGACCGACATTCCCGATTCCCGATGACTGGTTACACGCTCCGCCCCGACACGCAGGCCCACGCCGAGGCGGGCCACCCGGAACGCCCGGAGCGAACCGTAGCCATCGCCGCGCGCCTCTCCGCCGACCCGGTTCTCGCCGCGGCGCGCGCCGCGGGCGATCTGGCCCAGATCGAAGGGGCCGAGGCGACGCGCGAGGCGCTCCAGCGTGTCCACACGCCGTCTTACCTCGACCGCCTCGACGCGCTCGCGGCGTCCGGCGGTGGGCACTGGGACGCCGACACGTATGTCACGCCCGACTCGCCACGCGTCGCCCGGGAGGCGTGCGGCGACCTGCTCGCGTGCGTCGACGCCGTGATGCGGGGCGAGGCTCGCAACGCGTTCGCGCTCGGGCGGCCGCCGGGGCACCACGCGAAGCCCGGCGGGGCAATGGGCTTCTGCCTCGTCTCCAACGCGGCCGTCGCGGCGCGCCACGCGCAGGCCGTCTGGGGTGTCGGCCGCGTCCTGATCGTCGACATCGACGTGCACCACGGCAACGGAACCGAGGAGGCCTTCGCAGGCGACCCGAGCGTCGTCACGTTCTCGACGCACGCCGCGGGCCTCTATCCTGGGACGGGCCGCATCGATGACGTCGGAACGGGTGCAGGGCGCGGTTCGGCCGTCAATGTGCCTGTTCCGCCGGGGACGGACGACGCGGGCCTCGTCGGAGCCGTCGAGCGGCTGTTGCCGGCGCTCGCCGCGCGCGTCAGGCCGGACCTCGTGCTCCTCTCGGCCGGGTTCGACGCGCACCGCCTCGACCCGCTCGGAGCCCTCGCGCTGAGCATTACCGGAATCACGGACCTCGTCCGGATCGCGTGCCGGGTCGCGGACGAGCACGCCGGCGGCCAGATCGTCGCGACGCTCGAAGGCGGCTACCATGCCTCGGCTGAGGGCGGCGGCGTCCTCGGCCACGGCGCCACGTCCGTCCTCCGGGTGCTGCTCGACCGGAACGCCGAAGTGTCCGACCCGTTCGGCCCCACCCGAACGCCCGGCCCGGACGTGAGCGCCGTCGTCGCGTCCGTCGCTCGGACCCACGGGCTGTAACGGGGGGCAACTGGACATCACGTGTCCACCTGCCCCCGTTCACATGCCACCTTCTACAGCGCCCCGCGGAGCTTCTCCGCCGTCACGACGCGGCCGATGGCGAGCGCGAAGGCTGCTTCGCGCATCGTGCACGAGAGCTCCTTCTGCTTGCGGGCGACGTCGGCGTAGGCCGTCAGCAGGATCCGTTCGAGGCGCTCGTTGACGTCGGCCTCGCTCCAGCGGTACTGCTGGAAGTTCTGCGACCACTCGAAGTACGACACGATGACGCCGCCGGCGTTGGCGAGGATATCAGGCACGACGAAGATGCCGTTGTCGGCGAGGGTCTGGTCCGCGTCGGGCGTGACCGGCAGGTTGGCGCCTTCGACGATCAGCTTCGCCCGGACCGAGCCGACGTTGCCGTCGTGGATCGCGGACTCGATGGCGGCGGGGACGAGAACGTCGCAGTCGAGGCCCATAAAGTCTTGGTGGGCGACCCGCTCGCCGCCGGCGTAGCCCGCGAGCGTGTGGTCGCCCCCCTCGCGCGCGAGGTACGCCACGGCGTCGGCGAGGTCGAGGCCGTCCGCTTTGTGGACGCCGCCCGAGACGTCGGAGACGGCGACGACCGTGCATCCCGCTTCGGCAAAGAGCAGGGCGGCATTGAGGCCGACGTTGCCGAATCCCTGCACGACGATGCGCAGGTCGCGAGGCGCCTTGCCGAGCAGGTCGCGGGCAGCGGCGAGGGCCGTGATGACGACGCCCCGTCCGGTCGCCTGCTCGCGCCCCGGGCTCCCGCCGAGTTCGAGCGGCTTGCCCGTGACCACGGCCGGGTTGTAGCCGTGCTGCCTGCCGTACTGGTCTACGATCCACGCCATCGTCTGCGCGTTCGTGCCCATGTCGGGCGCCGGCACGTCGCGGTTTGGGCCGAGGATGAGGTGGATGCGCGAAACGTAGCGCCGCGTGACGTGCTCCAGTTCAAGCTGGGTCAGCGTCCGCGGGTCGCAGTTGACGCCGCCTTTGCCGCCGCCGAACGGGATGTCCACGAGTGCCGTCTTGTACGTCATCGTCTCGGCGAGTGCGCGGACCTCCTGCTCGTCGACGAGCGGCGAGAAGCGGATGCCGCCCTTGAACGGCCCACGGGCGCCGTTGTGCTGCACGCGGAAGCCCTCGAATAGCTCCAGCGAGCCGTCCTCGCGGTACAGCGGGACTGTGACCTTCATCTCGCGGAAGGGCGTCCGGATGAGCGTCCGCCACTCGGGACTGAGGCCGAGCAGGCGCGCGGCGCGGTCGAAGTTGCCGGTCGCGATCTCGTATGCCCCGACGCGGGGGGCCTCGGGGGCAGTGACGGGTGCGGAGGAAGCGGTCATGTGCGGAGGAGGGCGGGACGTACTGGAAGCGCTTTCGGCTGATGGTTACCCCCGGCCTACTCGAAGGGTCCCCGGTTCAGTGCGGCGCAGCGCGACCCTTTTAGATGCAGTCTTTATCCGGGCCGATCTCAGCTGTAGGACGACGTGGGGTCTGCCGTCTCGTTCGGGGAAATGGTCAGTGAAGCCCAGATCCATTCACACGTGTTCTCGCCGGGCGAAGCCCAGTCGCCGCTCTCCCGCAACTCGGCGGTGGAGACGAACGAGCTAGGGGGCGCGGCGTGCGCTCATTCTGCGTTGACAACGAGGACCGGGCAGGGCGCGTCGCGGAGGATCCGTTCAACGCGTGGACCGAGAAAGAGGCGGTCCGTCCCCGGCTTCTCCGTCGTGCCCATCACGATCAGGTCCACGCCTTCGCGGCGGGCCGTCTGGACGATGACGGTCTCGGCGACGCCGACCTCGACGGCGGCCCGCGCGCGAACGCCACTGGCCCGGCCACGCTCCGCCAGTGCCTCGGCGATCTGGAGCCGAGCGGTGCTTTCGCGGTCGTCGCCTTCCAACTCGGTGGGCGTGTCGGCCGGTTTCGCCGCCCCCCGCGCCGTCCGAACTCGGGCCCAGAGTGAGGCAATTGCCGAGCGGCGGTCTCCGTCCCGCGTCTCGGCGCCCGGCACGGCCTCGGCCGGCACCTCAGCGCCCGACGCGACCGTGAGCACAACGACGTCCTCACCGGGCTCCGTCGCGAGCAGAAAAGCGATCTCGGCCGCGACGCGCGACGCGGGCGTGCCGTTGGTCGGGACGAGGATGCGCCTCGGCGGCCACGGCCGGTCGCCGGCCGGGCGGACGATGAGCGTCGGGCAGGGCGAGTGGCGCACGAGGTGGTCGACGACTGGATGGAAGAGCGCCTCGTCCGTTTCATTGCTCTCGGTCGCGCCGAGCACGAGCAGCTGGTAGTTCTTTGCCGCCTCGGCAAGGATGGTCTCGGCCGGACGGCGGCTCGCGACCGCCTTCAGGGAGAGGTCGGAGACAGCGAAGCCGGGCGCCAGGCGGTCGAGAAAGTCGCTGCCCGCCGCGCGGCCGGCCTCGTCCGAGACCGTCATCAGCGTCAGCCCGAGCGGCGTGCTGGCCGCGAGGCGGCCGACGATGTGTGCCTCGATGCGGTGGACATCTATCCCGCTCGCCGAGTCGGGCGTTAGGGGCCGCTGGCGGACCGGTAGCAGCACGCGGCGGATCTGCGCGACGACGCTGTCGCGGGCGAGCTCCTCGCGCTCCAGACGCTCGGTCTCCTGCGCCTCGGGCACGACGCGCGCGAGCGCCCACCGCAGCGCCGGCGGCGCCATGAGCGACGTCGCCATCGCCATCAGGACGATCACCGAGAACATGTCCTGCGTGAGGATGCCCAGCGAGAGGCCGATCGTGGCGACGATGATCTCCATCGCGCCTCGGGCGTTCATGCCGGCGCCCATCGCGAGGGCCGTCCAGTGGTCGCGGCGGCCGACGAGGCGCGCGCCGACATACGTCCCGACGACCTTGCCGAACGAGGCGACGAGGATCACGACGGCCGCGACGGCGAGCAGGCGCGGCTCGAGCAGGCTCTGGAGGTTGACCTTGAGCCCGGCCACGCCGAAGAACACCGGCGCGAAGACGGCCAGCGTCATCGTCTCGATCTTGTCGGTCACGTCGGGCGGCAGACGCACAAAGTTGCCGAACAGCAGGCCGACGAAGAAGGCCCCGAGCACGGCCTCCATGCCGAGGCCCTGCGTGAGCGCGCCCCACGCGAATGTCAGCACGACGACGAGGGTCACCAGGCGATCGTGGGCGCGGACCTCGTCCTGCACGTAGCGCGCGAGCCGCTGCACGAGCCACCGCCCGACGGTCAGCGTGAGGATCATGAAGAGCGCCACGCGGCCGAACGCCAGCCCGACGCCGGCCAGCGTCACGGCCGAGCCGCCGGCCAGCCCGGCGACGATCGAGAGCAGCACCCACCCGATGGCGTCGTCCGTCATGCCGGCCGCGAGGATCGTCTGCCCGATGTCGCGGCGCATCAGGTTAAGGTCCATCAGCACCTTGGCGATCACCGGGATCGCCGAGATCGACATCGCGGTCGCGACGAAGAGCGAGAAGACGAGGCGCTTCTCGGGGTCGGCCAGAAACTCGGCCGGCAGGTACCACCCCAGCGCGAAGCCCGTCGCGAACGGCACGATGATGCCCCCAAACGACGCGCCAGTCGCAGTTCGGGCGTGCCGCCGGATGAGGCTGAGGTCCGTTTCGAGCCCGGTCACGAGCAACAGGAGCATCACACCCGTCATCGAGACGACTTCGAGCAGGTAGCCCGAGACCTCGGTCTGCGGGACGAGCCACGCGCCGGCCGCAGGCACGAACGAGCTCAGGAGGCTTGGCCCGAGCAGGATGCCCGCCAGAATCTCTCCGACGACGGACGGCTGCCCGAGACGCTGCGCGACTTCGCCGAGCGCGCGGGCCGAGAAGAGCAGGATCGCGACCTGAACGAGCAGCAAAAACACCTCGTGGTGCGAGGCGGCGGTAAACGGCTGCATTCTGAGCGGCGGGGAGAGGGCGTCCCGGGACGCTCACCGCTAATAGGCGGTTCGGCGGCGCGGCAAAAACGTGCCCGCTCAGGAACCACCCCGAGCCGCCGTCAGGGGCTGCCGGGTGGTTCTGGTCCGAGGGCGACGCGGAGCAGGCGGCCGTCGCGCTCGGCGGCGAGTGCACGCTCGGCGACGGCCCGACCGAGGGCCCGCCCGGCGTCGTTGTCGAACCGGTAGTGGACGCTGCCGTAGAGCCGGCTCATCCGGCCCTCATCGGTGATCGCCGCGATGGCCGGGGCGTCGTCTGGAAAAAGCGCCGTCAGCATCGTCTCGGCGACGCCCGATCCGCACGCGTGGCCCGACGGGTACGACGGGTGGTTAGGATGCCCCACTCCCGCAACCTCCCCGACGGTCGTGTCGGCCTGGTACGGGCGGAGCAGCCAGTACGTGTACTTCGCGTCCCAGCACGCGATGAACGCGTCCCAGCTGGCGACGGCGAAGAGGCCGTAGACACGCGCCGCCTCAGCTTCACTGAGGCCGTGGCGGACGATCTCGTCTGCGACGAACCGCTCGGTTACCGGCTCATTGGCCCACCGCCGTGCGATGGCGGTTTGCTCGGGCGTCCGGTCGCGGGCAATCTGCCGGACCTCGGCGAGGGCGGCTGCGAACGTGGGGGAGTCGAGATCGGGCGGCGGTGGTGGGCGGACCTGCGCGGCCGAGTCGAGCAGCCACGGCCGCCAGCCTGGCATCGCGGCCCCACGCGGTGCCTGCCCGGGCGCGCTCGTCCATCGCCCCGCCCCGACGGGGACAGTCCCGGTCCAAGCTGCGTCCGAGCGGTCGGTGCGGGCATGAGCAGCGACCCGTGTCGCGCACATCCGCCCGAGGGCCTCGCCCCGGTCGGCTGCCGTGCGGCCGTCCTGACGCCGCGCGGCGAGCACGTCTGCCGCAAAGGCTCGCCACACGGCGGCGTCGCATTCCGGCGACCTGAACAGGTCGGCAAGAAGGGCCGCCGAGGCGGCTGCAACGGCCGCCCGGACCGACGCGCCGTCGCGCGACGCGTCGAGGGCTGCGCGGTACTGCGCAGCACCGAGGAGGGCCGCGAGCCGCCGAGGATTCGGCGACGGCCCGGCGGCGTCCAGGGCGACCCGCGCAAGGCTGTCGCCTGTCGCGGCGAGACTGTCGGCCCGACGGCCTGCCGCTCCGTCGTGCTCGATGAGGCTGAGGGCGAGCAGGTTCCAGCGGACGGCCGCGCTGGTGTCTGCCAGAACACGCCCGGAAGGCGTCATCGGGGGGGGGGCGGGCGGTACGGCGGCGGGGGCGACCAGCGCGTACATCACGCCCAGGGCGATGACCTGCAAGCTCATAGCAACGGCGGCAGTGCGGGCCCAACGTAGAGACCGCGATCTCCCCGTACAAGCCGGTCCCCCGCATCGCCTCGTGCCGACTCCGGAGGCCTGTGACGCACCGGTGCGCACGCGCTCGGTACCTTCTCGTGTTCCCCCCGACTCCACGACCATGGCCGAAACGACGAGCTACACCGGCGCCGACATCCAGGTCCTCGAAGGCCTCGACCCCGTCCGCAAGCGCCCCGGCATGTACATCGGCGGGACGGGCAAGGCCGGGCTCCACCACCTCGTCTGGGAGATCGTCGACAACGCCGTCGACGAGGCGACGAACGGTCATGCGACGCTCATCGAGGTAACGCTCCACAAGGACGGCCGGACCGTCTCCGTGAGCGACAACGGCCGCGGCATCCCGGTCGACGTCATCCCCGGGCGCGGCGTCTCGGCCCTCGAAGTGATCCTGACGACGCTTCATGCGGGTGGCAAGTTCGACGGGAGCTCCTACGTGACCTCGGGCGGGCTCCACGGCGTCGGATCGTCGGTCGTGAACGCGCTCTCGGACAGCCTCGTCGCCGAGGTCCGTCGCGACGGGCGCGTCCACGAGCAGCGCTTCGCGCGCGGCGTCGCCGTCTCGCCCCTCCGAGTGACGCGCGAGAACGTCCGCGGGACGGGCACGACGATCACGTTCGCGCCCGACGAGGCCATCTTCGGCAAGGTGTCCTTCGACGCCGACCTTATCCGTGAGACGCTCGAGATCAAGACGTACCTCAACGGTGCCCTGCGGATCGTGTTCAAGGACGACGCCGCAGGCACACGCCACGAGTTCGTGCACGAGGGCGGCATCGCCGAGTACCTCGACCGCCTGGTGTCGGAGCAGAAAACACGGCGCGTCCACCCCGAGCCGTTCCTCGTCCGCCAGCCCGCGCTCGTGGACGGCCTGCGGGCCGAGATCGTCTTCGTCTGGACCGAGGCGCCCCGCGAGACGGTCGCCTCGTTCGTCAACGGCATCCCGACGCGCGACGGCGGCACGCACGAGCAGGGCCTCCGTGACGGCGTCACCCGGGCTGTCCGGACGTACATCGACACGCACGACCTCGGCCAGAAAAAGCTGGAACTGACCGCTGAGGACATCCGCGAAGGGCTCG
>DASWMO010000226.1:0-6061 GCA_036399715.1 Rubricoccaceae bacterium | reverse complement strand
ACTCCTTCGCCCCGTCCTCGTAGACGTCGCCCGCGACGAGGACGGCGCGGACGAGTTGGCCGGCTTCGCCGGTCTGGGGCGTCACGAGCTGCATCCCGAGGATGGCCTCGGCCTTCTCGCGGACCTCGTCGAGCGAGCGGGCGAGCTTCACGCCGCCGCCCTTGCCTCGCCCGCCGGCGTGGATCTGCGCCTTGATCACGAACACGCCCGTGCCGGTCTCGGCCTGGATCGCGCGGGCCGCCTCGACGGCCTCGTCGGGCGTCGTGGCCACGCGGCCGGGCTGCGTCGCGACGCCGTGGGCGGTGAGGATCTCCTTGGCCTGGTACTCGTGGACTTTCATTGCGGGGTTCGGGATGAGGGGTTCGGGGATGGGCAGCCTCCACGGGCAAGCTACCGCCGGCCCGGCGCCGTTCCTCCGGCGGGGACCTGCTGCCCGCCGTCTCCGTCCCGATCTTTCCGAACCCGACTCCAGCCTCCCCTCTTGACCCGCTTCGACTGGCATGTGCTCCGGCGCTTCTTCTCGGCTGCCTTCCTGCTCGTCGGGCTGATCTCGCTCGTGTTCGTCGTGCTGGACTACGCCGAGTACGTCGACGACTTCCTGGACCGCGGCGCGACGACGGCGCAGGTCTTCGGGACGTACTACCCGCACTACCTCTTCGACATCGTCCGCCTGACGAGCCCGCTCGCGGTCTTTCTGGCCGCGATCTACGTCACGTCGCGGCTTTCGCAGTCGATGCAGCTCACGGCCCTCCACGCGTCGGGCGTGTCGCTCGGGCGCTACATGCGGCCGCTCGTGCTCGGTGGAGCGTTCGTCGCGGCGTTCATGGTGTACTTCAACGGGTGGCTCGTCCCACCGGCGAACGCGGTCGTCGTGGAGTTCGAGAACCAGTACCACCGCGACGCGCCGCAGCAGTCCGGGGCCGCTGGCGCCTACCGACAGGCCGGGCCCGGTGTCGTCCTCGCAGCCGGCTTCTTCGACCGGGCCGACAACCGGGCGTACCGCGTGAGCCTCATCACGACCGACACGTCCGGCACGCACGCTGTTCAGCAGCGCCTCGACGCGGCCGAGATGGCGTACACGGACTCGCTCGAACGCTGGCAGATGCGCGACGTGACCGTCCGGTCGTTCGCAGGCGGCACGGAGCGGTTCCGCCGCGTCGCGACGCTCGACACGGCGCTGGCGTTGCGCCCGTCGGACCTCGCGCAGACCGAGCGCGACGCGGACAAGCTCACGCTTCCCGAGGCGCGGGCCTATGTCGCGTCGCTCAGGCGCGCGGGCGTGCAGGACGTCGGGCGCCCGCTCGTGGCGACGTATGCCAAGGTCACGTACCCGCTCGCCAACCTCATCCTCGTCCTCATCGGCGTGCCGCTCGCGGCTCGGCGGCGGCGCGGCGGGCAGGCAGCACAGCTCGGGCTCGGGCTCGGCGTCGCGTTCGTCTACCTCGCCGCGCAGAAGGTCACCGAGCCGCTGGGCTACGTCGGCGAGATCCCGCCGCTCGTCGCGGCCGTGGCCCCGCACGCGGCCTTTCTGGGTGTCGCCCTCGTCCTGCTGTGGCGCGCGCGGCGGTAGCGCCTGGTACGGCTGCACCACGCCCGGGCAGCGTGGGGCAGATAGCTTCCACTTATGGACCCTGCGACGCTCGACCGCCTCCCCCGCCCCGGCCCGCTCTCCATCCTGCTCGGCGTGCTCCGCGTTGCGGGCGTGCTCGCGCTGCTGGCCGTTGGGACGGTCGTGCTGCTCGTCGCCGCGCTGCTGCCGGTCCGGCCGCGGGGCGTGCGGCTGGCCGTCCACGTCGCGGTCGGGATCTCGCGTCTGTTTATTTCACTAACGGGAATCCGTCTCGTTGTCGAGGGCCGCGAGACCCTTCGCGCGCACCGAGGATTCTTGTTTTTCAACCACCTCGCGTGGCTGGACCCGATCGCGCTGATGGCCGTCACGCCGGTCCGCTTTCTCGCGACACAGGGCGTCCGCCGGATCCCGTTCGTCGGCTGGATAGCCGCGGCAATCGGGACGCTGTTCGTGAACCGGGGACGCGACGAGAGCCGCGAAGCTGCGCGGGGCGCGCTACGGGCGGCCGTGGCGCAGTCGCCCCTGCCGGTCGCGCTCGCGCCCGAGGGCGGCATCGGGCCCGGCCCGGGCGTGCTCCCGCTTCGCCACGGTGCCTTCGAGGTCGCGCAGGACGCCGACGCCGACGTGCTGCTCGTCGCGCTCGCATTCGATCCGCCCGGCTACGCCGTGTGGGAACACGAGACGCTCGTCGGCCCGCTCTGGCGGCTGTGTGCGCGGACTGGCGCGTGCACGGTCCGCATCACGGCGCTCGGCGCGCCCGTCGAGACCCGGCCTCCAGGCGGCGCGACGGCACAGGCGCTTGCGGCTGAGGCGACGGCCCGCTTCGACGCGGCGCTCGTCGGGTGACGGGCTCGCCCGACGCGGCAACGCACCCGCTCCCCTACTGCCCCTTGCCCATCAGTGCCGTTCGGACGGTCTGGAGCAGGATCTTCGCGTCTGTGCGAAGACTCATGTTCTCGATGTAGAACAAGTCGTACTTGAGCTTCTGGCGGACGTCCTCGATGTCGGCGTCGTAGCGCCACTTCACCTGCGCGAGGCCCGTGATGCCGGGCTGGACGCGGTGGCGGCGGCTGTAGAGCGGAATCTTCTGTGTGAGCGTCTCGACGAAGTACGGCCGCTCGGGGCGCGGGCCGACGAGGCTCATCTCGCCGACGAGGACGTTCCACAGCTGCGGCACTTCGTCGAGGCGCAGGCGGCGTAGGCGGCGGCCGAGGGGCGTCGCACGGGCGTCGGCCGGCCCGGCCCAGACCGGGCCCGTCTCGCGCTCGGCGCCGTCGACCATCGTGCGGAACTTGAACATCGTGAACGGCCGCCCGCCCTGCCCGACGCGCACCTGCCGGTAGATCGCCCCACCGGGCGACGTCACGCGAACGAGCGCGCCGACGACGAGCCACAGCGGAAGCCCCGCCACGAGCACGGCTGCGGCCACGACCGCGTCGATGATGCGCTTGGTGCGCTTCTCCCATGCTGGGATAGGCTCCGGCAGGACCTCGATGAGGGGCAGCCCGTAGATGTGCTCCGTCCGCGCCATCCCGCCGACGGCCGTGTAGAAGTCCGGGACGAGCTTGAGCGACACTGGTCGGCCGTCGCAGACGCGCAGGACCTCGTCGAGGTAGAGGTGGTCGTCCGTCCCGAGCGCGATGAGCACGTCGCGCACGCCGAGGCGGTCGATGAGGCCCGGCAACTCGGCGATGGCCGTCTCGGGCGCGCCGGCCGCGGTGACCTCGATGGTGCCGGCCGGGAGGGCGTCGCCCTCGGAGTACACCGGCCGCTCGTCCTGCTCGCCGAGCGCGAGCGCCCCCACGGCGACCGTCTGCGTGTGCCGCAGCCGGACCGCTCCGACGAGTTCGATGCCCGCCGCGGGGTACTTGGCGAGGTCATGGTAGAGCGTCTCGACGCGGTCGCTCCATCCGACCACGACCGCGCGGTGAAGCCCATGCCCGCGCAGAATGAGCGCCTTCTGGACCCCACGGACGACGAGCCGCAGGACGCCCACACAGCCGACGATTCCGGTGGCGTACACGACGAGCGCCGGGCGGACAGCGGCAGGCGCGAGGCGCCCGAGGTAGTACCCGAAAAAGAGCGCGAGCACCCCGAAGGCCGTCACCTTGGCCAGCGTCACGATCTCGTCGAACCGTCCGCCGGCGTAGCGCTCGCCGTAGAGGCCCGAGAACGCGAACAGGAACAGCCACCCGAGCCCGAACAGGACGCTCGTCGCGAGCGGGTCCTGGGCCGCGGCCGGCATCCATCCGTTGCGCACGCACGCGGCTTCAAACAGTGCCGCAGCGGCGCCCAGGCCGAGGGCGTCGCCCACGAGGAGGGCCAGAAGCTCGACGCGTCGCGTCACCAGAGGTCGGCGGAGAGGGCGTAGCGAGGGGCCTCGTGGGGGGGGGCGGGTGCGGCGGCAAGGTAGGCGGGGCGCCCACCCGACGCAAGGCACTCTGCACGTGCGGCATCCGGCAGGTGGCCGCGTCGCCCCGTAGCTTCCGGGACCACCCGCCGCCCCGCCGTGCCGACTTCCGCTCTCGCGCTTCGGCGCGGCCTCGCCGCGCTCGCGCTGCTCGCCTTGACGGCTCCGGTGGCCAGCGCGCAGTCGCACCGCCTGCTTCCGCTCGGCGACCCGGCCTACCCGACGATCGAACGGTTGCAGCGCCGCGGCCACCTGCTCGGCCTCAACCCGACCGTCCTGCCCTACGACGAGGCAGCCGTCGCCGAGGCCCTCGCCCGCCTCGTCCCGGCCGATCTTTCGCCTACTGAGGCGCGGTGGGCGGACCGTCTCCGGCGGCGCCTCCGTCCGACGCCGACCGGGCCCGCCGCCCGCCGCGGGACTACGGCGACGCTCGAAACGGGCGGCGGCGTGCGGGCGACGAACACCGACCGCCTGGACCCCGCCCGAACGGTCGAGGCGACCGACGCTACCGTCGCGGCCGGCTCGGTCAACGTCTTCCCGAACGCCGTCGTGCAGGCGAGCATCGACGCCGGGCCGCTCGTCGCGCAACTCGGCGCCCGCCTTGACACGTTCTACCCCGACGATCCCGACGGGCTCAATGTCGGCAACGTGTCGGTCTTTCTGCGCAACGAGGAGGCGCACGTCGGGGCCGTCTCGCGGTGGGGCGAGTTCCGGCTGGGCGTGTTCGGGCGCCAGTGGGGCGTCCCGTCCGGCACGGGCGTCTTCGTGAGCGCCAACCCGCAGCCCTACGACGCGCTCTCGGTGCGCATCGGCGGCGAGCGCCTCGCCGTGCGGTCGTTCGCGGCCGAGCTAGACGCGGCGACGATCGACGGCCGCTTCACGGGCCGGACGGGTGACCGCTCGACCGACCCGACGCTGCGGCGCTACCTCTCTGGCCACCGCATCGACTGGCGGCCTGCGCCGTGGCTCGTCGTCGCGGGCATCGAGACGATGCTGACCTCGGGAAACGGGACGAGCCTCTCGCTGCCGGCCCTGCTCCCGACGGCCGTGCTGTCCTTTCTCAACGACGGCGCACCGCGCAACAACGAGAACAACGGCATCGTCGGCGGCCTGCTATGGGTGCAGCGCGGCCGCACGACGGTTACGGGCCAGCTCGCGTTCGACGACTTCGACCTCTTCAACGACCTCGAGCCGCCGTCGATCGCGCTCACGGGCCAGGCCGTCGTCGCGGGCCTCGGCGACGCGGTCGACGTCGGGGTCGACCTCACGGTCGTGACGGCGCGGGCCTACCGCTCGGCTCTCCCCGAGCAGGTCTACACGTACGCCCTGAGGAGCCTAGGCGCGCCGGCCTCGGACCTCGTCGACGTGCGCCTGTTCGCCGACGCGTCGCTGGAGTCGCTCCTGCCGGGCCTGACCGTCGGGCCCGAGGCGCGGTTCGTGCAGCAGGGCGAGGGCTCGTTCGTGACGCCGTACCCCGCCAACGCGGCCCCGACCCTCGGCATCGGCGACGCGCAGCGAACGCTTCGGCTCGGCCTCCGCGCGGACCTCACGCACCCGTGGTGGTTCGTCCGCGGCAGCGTCGGCGTGAACCGGACGCGCAACGACGGCTTCGTCCGCGGCGCGGACCGCACGCGCGTTGTGGGACTCGTCGAGGCCGGGGCGCGGATCCGCCTCGGCGCGTCGGTCCCGCTCGGGTGGTGACATCCGATGGCGATCCGACGGCGTTTCGCGCGCTCGTGCGCCGCCACGGCCGCGACGCCACGGCCGAGCAAACGCTCAACTCGGGCCTGCGGCACTGGATCGCGGCGCCCGAAGCGCCCGAGGCAGGCGTCGCGTACGCCGTCTCACGTGCCCTCGGGCGGCCGGTCTGGGTGACCGCCGGCGGACCGGTCTGTGCGCTCCATGCCCGGCGCGCGACGGCCGCAGCGTTCGAGGAGGCGGCCCGCGCGACCGGCGCGACGCCCGTCTGGTTCGGCATCGATGCCCGGACCGTCCGGGACATCGGTCCGGGCCACACGGCCCTCGTCGTCGGCGCCGAGCCAGTCTGGACGCCCGCGCGCTGGGCCGAGACGGTCGACGCG
>DASWMO010000225.1:0-24400 GCA_036399715.1 Rubricoccaceae bacterium | reverse complement strand
CGTCGTCGAAGACGCTGAGCGCCCGGGCGCGGACTTCCCGCTCGACCTGGTCGCCTTCGGGCGAAGCCGGTTCAGCGGTTCCAGTGCCCGGTGGCGCTCGCGCTCCGGCGTCCAGCTGAACGACCTCCCGAATGTTGCCAGCGAGATCGGGCGCTTGGAACACAGCATCGGCAACCGCGAGACCGCCCTCAACGACGACGCGACGGAGGCCCGGTTCGCCGCCGACGCGACAGGCGCGCGCATCGTTCACATCGCCACCCATGCCGAGGCCGACCCGACGCACCCGCTGTACTCGCGTGTTTACCTGTGGGACGACCCAGATCAGGACGATGACGGCGTCCTCCACCTGTTCGAACTCCAGGACCTGTCGCTCCCGGCCGACCTCGTCGTACTGAGTGGCTGCTCCACGGCCGCTGGTCAGGCACAGGCCGGCGAAGGCACGATCGGACTTCAGTACGGTGTCCGCGCCGCCGGCGCGCGGGCGTCCGTTGCGACGCTGTGGCCCGTCGACGACCGCGCGACGTCCGATCTCGTCGGCGCGTTTTACGCAGGCCTCGCCGATGGCCTGCCGGCCGACCGGGCGCTCCAGCGGGCGCAGGTGGCGTACCTCGACACGCACACCGGCGCCGAGGCGAGCCCATACTTTTGGGCTGCGACGGTCCTCTCAGGCAACCCGGGTCCGATTCCGCTGCAGGCGCCCCTCCCCCGCTGGCCGTGGGCGATCGGCCTCCTCGCGGCCGGCGGGCTAGCTTGGCGCGTCACCCGACGCCGCCCAGCCGCCCATGCCTGACGCTCCCCCCGTCCTCTTCGACCAGCTCGCGACGCTGACGACCGAATCGGTCAACGAGCGCTCGCGCGGCCTCGGCGAGGCGTCCGTCGCAGACGCGCTGCGCCTCATCCACGACGAGGACCGGCGCGCGGTCGAGGCCGTCACGCCCGAACTGCCATACATCGCGCAGGCCGTCGAGATCGTCGTCGATACACTCCGCGCGGGCGGGCGCCTCGTCTACGTCGGCGCCGGAACGAGCGGGCGCCTCGGCGTGCTCGATGCCGCCGAGTGCCCCCCGACGTTCGGGACAGACCCCGACGCGATCGTCGGCCTCATCGCAGGCGGCCGGGAGGCCATGTTCCGTGCTCAGGAAGGCGCGGAGGACGACGAGGCGGCCGGGGCGACTGACCTCGACGCTCTCGGCGTCGGGCCGGCCGACGTCGTCTGCGGCATCGCCGCAAGCCGTCGCACGCCCTACGTCGTCGCCGCCGTCGCCCGCGCCCGCGCCCTCGGCGCCCGGACGCTCTTCGTCACCTGCAACCCCCGCGCCCAGTTCACGCTGGACGTCGACGTCGCGATCTGCGCGGACGTCGGGCCAGAGGTGCTGATGGGGTCGACGCGGATGAAGAGCGGGACCGCGACCAAGTTGATCCTCAACATGATCTCGACGGCCGCGATGGTGCGCCTCGGCAAGGTCTACGGCAACCTCATGGTGGACCTCCGGCTCACCAACGCCAAGCTCGTTGAGCGCTCGCGGCGGATCGTGATGATCGCGACCAGCTGCACCTATGAGGAGGCCATGGAGGTGATGGAGGCATCGGGCGGACATGTCAAGACGGCTCTCGTGATGCGCCTCGCCGGCGTCGACGTCGAGACGGCGCGGGAGCGTCTGGCCGCTGCAGACGGGTTTGTGCGGCAAGCCGTCGACGGGGTCTCCGCCGATCCGACAGACCGGCAGACGGCAGAGACGAACACATGACAGAGTGACGGCCGAGCGGATTGGGCACGGCACATGCAGTGCATCGGGGACACGTCACTCGGTCAGTCCGCCATGTTCGCCGCCCTTCTCTCGCTCGCGCTTCTCCTCGCCCCGCCGGACTCGACGGCGACCGTTCCGTCCTCCCAGGCGGCGCTTCTCATGGAGGCCGTCCAGACCTACGTCGCGCCCTTCGACGCGCCGAACGAGGACATCCGGATGCGGACGGAGTGGGCCGACCTGAACGGGGACGGCGCTCAGGACGCGCTCGTCTCGCTTGAGTCTGCGTCGTGGTGCGGATCGGGCGGCTGCACGCTGCTCGTCTTCGAAGCGATCACTGATGCGGAGGAAGTGGCGGAGCTGGGCGCCTTCCGCCCAGCTGCTGAGATCAGCCTGACACATGGCCCGGTCGTCGTCGCGCAGACGAGCACCGACGGCTGGGCGGACCTGATCCTGCAGAACGCAGACGGCGGGACGTCGCGCCTCCAGTTCGACGGCGAGACGTACCCGGCGAGCCCCGCTGGCGGCGTTGCTGTCACCGAGACAGCGGCTGGAACGGTCCTGTTCGCGTCTGCCGAGTAAGTCCGGCGCGCCCGGACCCCCGCGGCGCGACTCGCGTACCGGCCGCTCCCCCTTTTCGCCCCGAGTGCCGCCACGCACTCGGGGCCGTTTCCATTGCTGCCTGTGACCCTCGCCGACCTCCGCCTCCGCCTCGCAGCCCTTCCGTTCTTCGGCCGTGTCCGTGAGGTGGCGGCTGCACAGACGCCTGGAGGCGGGCTCCGGCTCAAGGGAACGGTCGGGTCGCTGCCTGCTTTCGTGCTCGCGGATCTGCTCGAAGGACCCTTTGGCGGTAAAAAGTCGGACGGCATCCTCGTCGCGCTCCTCGCCGAGAATGAGAGCGCGGAGTACTTGCGCTCGGATCTCGAACAGATTCTCGGCTCCGACGACCGCGTCCTGTTCTTCCCGCCGACGGGCCACGACCCGTACGACGCCGAGCAACTCACCGACAGCCTGCCGCTCGTGCAGCGCGCCGACGCGCTCGGGCGCCTCCGCGACGGCTTCCGAGGCGTCGTCGTGACGAGTGTCGAGGCGCTCGCGGACCTCGTCCCACCGCCCGAGACGGTCGCCGTCGAGACGCTGACGGTCGCCGTCGGCGAGAGTGTCGAGCCCGAGGCGCTGGTCGAGCGGCTCGTCGGGCAGGGCTTCGAGATCGTCGAGTTCGTGACGGCTCCAGGCGAGATGGCGCTGCGCGGTGGCATTCTGGACGTGTACCCGTTTGCGGGCGGCTATCCCGTCCGCCTGGAGTTTTTCGGCGACGAGGTCGACTCGGTCCGCGAGTTCGACCCTGCGACACAGCGGTCCGTGAGCCGCCTCGACGCTGCCCGCCTCGTCCCGAACCTCGGCGAGGCGAGCGCGCAGGACGGCGGCGCTCAGGCCGTGACGCTCATGGCCTTTCTGCCGCCCGCCGTTCCCCTCGCGCTGTTCGACGCCGACCGCCTCAGCGCTGCCGTTCGCGAGCGGTACGAAACAGCTTCGACAGCCTTCGAGAGCCTCCCGCCCGATGCCCGCCCCGCTCCGCCGCCCGCCCGCCACCTGTCGGGTGAGGCGTTCGAGGCACTCCTCGGTGGGCACCCGCAGATCCGCTTCGGCACTTTCTCAGGCGCTCCGGCCGACGCAACGCTCGAACTCGGCGCCCGCCCGCAGCCGGGCTACGGCGGCGACGTCCGCCGCCTGCGCGACGACCTGCTCGCGCGCCGAAGCGCCGGCGACGCTGAGTCGCCCGAGACGCTCATTCTGTGTGACAGCCGCTCCCAGCGCGACCGGCTGTTCGACCTGCTAGGCGGCGACGAGGACGCCGGGATCGACCCGCCCGCGACACTCATCGTCGAGTCGCTCCACGAAGGCTTCGAGCTACCGGACGCAGGTCTGAACGTCTACACGGACCACCAGATCTTCAACCGCTACCACCGCCCGACAGCGCGCAAGCGGGCACGCGCCAAGGGCGGCCTGAGCCTCCGCGACGTCCAGGCACTCCGCCCCGGCGACTTCGTCGTCCACGTCGACTACGGGATCGGCAAGTTCGCGGGTCTCCAGACGATTACCGTCCGCGAGCGCAAGCAGGAGGCCGTCCGGCTCATCTTCGCCGGCCAGGACGAGCTGTTCGTCAACCTGACGGCGCTCCACAAGCTGCACAAGTACACCGGAAAAGAAGGGCACCAGCCCGCGCTCACCAAGCTCGGGACGGGCGCGTGGGACCGCCTCAAGGCGCGCACCAAGAGCCGGGTCAAGGACATCGCCCGCGACCTCATCAAGCTCTACGCCGCCCGCAAGGCGGCCGTCGGGTACGCGTTCAAGGGCGACACGATCTGGCAGCGTGAGCTGGAAGCGGGCTTCGAGTTCGAGGAGACAGTGGACCAGGCGGCCGCCATTGAGGCCGTCAAGAGCGACATGCAGCAGCCGACGCCGATGGATCGTCTCGTCTGTGGGGACGTCGGGTTCGGCAAGACAGAGGTCGCCATCCGAGCTGCATTCAAGGCCGTCCAAGACGGCAAGCAGGTCGCCATCGTCGTCCCGACGACCGTCCTCGCGCGGCAGCACGCCGAGACGTTCACGCGCCGGCTGGGCCGCTACCCGGTCCGCATCGCGCAACTCAGCCGCTTCGTGCCCGCTGCGACGCAAAAGGAGACGGCCAAAGCCATCGGCGAGGGTCAGGTCGATGTCGTCATCGGGACACAGCGCGTGCTCTCGAAAGATGTCAGGTTCAAGGACCTCGGCCTGCTCGTCGTCGACGAGGAGCAGCGGTTCGGCGTCGGCGCCAAGGAGAAGCTGCGGCAGATGCGCCCGGACGTGGACACGCTCACGCTGACGGCGACGCCGATCCCGCGGACGCTCCAGTTCTCGCTCCTCGGCGCCCGGGACCTCTCGCTCATCCAGACGCCGCCCGCGAACCGCCAGCCGGTCGTGACCGAGATCCACACGTTCTCGAAAGACCTCATCCGCGACGCGCTCCTGTACGAGGTCAACCGCGGTGGACAGGTCTTCTTCATCCACAACCGCGTCCAGTCCCTCGACGCGATGTCGGCCTCCATCCAGGCCCTCGTGCCCGACATCCGCATCCGGACCGCCCATGGCCAGATGCCGCCGGCCGAGCTGGAATCGGCGATGCTGGACTTCATGGACAAAAAGTTCGACGTGCTCGTCTGCACCAACATCGTCGAGAGTGGGCTCGACGTATCGAACGCTAACACGATCATCATCAACCACGCCGAGCGCCACGGGCTCGCAGACCTGCACCAGCTCCGCGGGCGCGTCGGGCGCAACGACCAGAAGGCGTTCTGCTACCTGCTCGTGCCGGGTATCCAGACGTTGACACGTGAGGCGCGGCAGCGATTGCAGGCGGTCGAGGAGTTCTCGGATCTTGGGGCCGGCTTCAACCTCTCGATGCGCGACCTCGACATCCGCGGCGCGGGCGACATGCTCGGCGCCGAGCAGTCCGGCTTTATCGAGGACGTGGGCTTCGAGACGTACCACAAGATTCTCGACGAGGCCGTGCAGGAGCTGCGCCGCGACGAGTTCGCGGACGTCTTCGCGGACCAGGACACCGCCCCGCCGCCGGCCGAGCCGACCGTCGAGACGGACTCGGACGTGTTCATTCCGCCGGCGTACGTCGCCAATCCGGTCGAGCGGCTCAACCTCTACCGCCGCCTCGCCGACGTCACGACGGACGAGAGCGCCGACGCCTTCCGGGCCGAGATCGTGGACCGCTTCGGGCCGGCCCCGCCCGAGGTCGAGACGCTGCTGACGCTCGCCGCGATGCGCCCGCTCGCGCTCGCACTCCGGATGTCGCGCGTGTCGTGGAAAAACGAGCGCGTGTTCCTGACAGTCCCGGGCCAGGCGGACGACCCGTACTTCCACGAGCACCGCTTCCACGCCTTCCTCGCCGCGCTCGACGGCTCCGGCCGGCGCTACGCCCTCAAAGACACCAAGGCAGGCCGCTTGCAGGCGGTGATCCAGAACGTCCCGACCCTCGACGCCGCCCGAGCCGTCCTCGCCGACCTCGTCGCACGCGCGGTCCCAGAGCCGGCTACGGCGTGACGGGCGCGGGCGCGTCCGTAGCCTCCGGCATGGCCTCTCCCCTCTCCACACGTCGCCAAGCGCTACTCGCCGCGCTCCCCGACTTGTTCGGGATGCCCGACGTGCGCGCCGTCGCGCCTGGCTTGGGCTACGTGCCGCGCTCGGCCGAGGCGGCCGTCCGCGACCTCGCGCGGCGCGGCGTCGTGACATGCATCCGGCGGGGGCGGTTTACGCAGGCGGCGTGTCCACCGCGAGCCTCGATTCCACGCGCGGTGGCACCACGGGCCGTGTCGACAGATGTTGACCTCGCAAGTCCCCTCCTGCTCCTCAACCGCGAGTTGAGCTGGATCGACTTCAACTGGCGCGTGCTCGCGCAGGCCCTCGATCCATCCATTCCCCTCGCCGAGCGCGTCCGCTTTGCCGCCATCACGGCCCGCAACCTCGACGAGTTCGTCCGGACGCGCGTCGGCGGGCTGCGGCAGCAGGTAGCCGCAGGCGTGACCCGCCTCAGCCCCGACGGGCGGACGCCGGCTGAGCAGGACCGCCTTGTTCGCGACGCCCTCGCGCCGATGTGGGCCGCTCTGCACGGGGCATGGACCGAGACGCTGCAACCCCTGCTCGCCGAGGCGGGCCTGCGCGTCGTGCCCGTCGAGAGCGTGAGCGAGTCCGCACGCGCCGTCCTCGACGCGCACTTCGAGCGCGCCCTCTTTCCCCTGCTCACGCCGCTGGCCGTGGACCGCGGGCGCCGCTTCCCGTTCATCTCCAACCAGTCCCTCTCGCTCGCCGTTGTCCTGCGCCGGCCGGGGCGCGGGCCGGCGCGCGAGACGGACCACTTTGCGCGCCTCAAGGTGCCGCTCACGCGCGGGCGCTTCCTGCCCGTCGCGGACGATCCGGGCGCCGTCGTGGCCGTCGAGAGCCTGATTCGGGCCAACGTCGGCGGGCTGTTTGCCGGGATGGAGGTGCGCGGCGCGTGGGCCTTCCGCGTCACGCGCAGCGCCGCCATCGAGCGGGCCGGCGGCGAGGCCGACGACCTGGTCGCGATGATCTCCGAGGAACTGCGCGAACGGCAGTTCGCCGACGCCGTCCGCCTCGAAGCCGACGCCCACATGCCCGAGCGGGTGCGAACGCTGCTCACGCGCGAGCTTGACCTAGACCCGGCGGATGTGTGGCCTGTCGAGGGGCTCGTGGACCTCAGCGGTCTCGGGGAGCTTGCGACGCGCATGACGCGGGATGCGCCCGACCCTGCAGTGGTCGCCTTCGCGCCGTGGACGGCCGCCGTCCCGCCCGCCCTCCGCGGGACGGCTGACGGATCCGTGTTCGACGCGATCCGAGCCGGCGACGTGCTCGTCCACCACCCGTTCGAGTCGTTCGGGGCCTCCGTGCAGCGGTTCGTCGAGTCGGCAGCCGATGACCCGGCCGTGCTCGCCGTTAAGCTGACCCTCTACCGCACGAGCGACGACAGCCCGATCGTCCACGCGCTCGTGCGCGCAGCTGAGAAGGGCAAGCAGGTCGCGGTTCTGGTCGAGGTGCAGGCGCGCTTCGACGAGGCCAACAACATCGAGTGGGCGCGCGTGCTCGAAGACGCCGGCGCGCACGTCGCCTTCGGGCTTCCCGGCCTCAAGACGCACGCCAAGACGGCCCTCGTCGTGCGCGACGAGCCCGATGGGCTCCGGACGTACGTCCACTTCGGGACGGGCAACTACAACCCGTCCACGGCCCGGCTGTACACGGACCTCGGCCTGTTCACGGCTGACGCCGAGATCGGGCGCGACGCGGCGCAGCTCTTCCACGCCCTCACGGGCTCGGCCTCGCGGACGCGCTACGCGCGCCTGCTCGTCGCTCCCGAGGCGATGCGCCGGCGCTTTCTGAAGCGCATCGCGGCCGAGGCGGAGCGCGCACAGAGCGGCGAGGTCGGGCGCATCGTGGCCAAGATGAACGCCATCGAAGACCCCGCCATCATCGCCGCGCTCTACGCCGCGTCGCAGGCGGGCGTGGAGATCGACCTTGTCGTGCGGGGCCACTGCCGGCTGCGGCCCGGCCTTCCGGGCATCTCGGACCGCATCCGGGTCCGCTCCATCGTCGGGCGGTTTCTGGAGCACGACCGCATCTTCTGGTTCGGCAACGGCGGCGACCCGCGCGTCTTCATCGGCTCGGCCGACTGGCAGCGGCGCAACCTCGACGACCGCGTCGAGGCCATCGTGCCGGTCCGTGACGCGGCCCTCCGCGACCGCCTCCGGGCGATCCTCTGGAGCGCACTCCGCGACACCGTCCGCGCGTGGACGCTCGGTGCAGACGGCCGGTACGTCCGGGCTGCCCCGGGGCGCTACGCGCACGACCACCAGGTGACAATGATGGCATGGGCCGAACGCGGCGGGCCGCCGGCACATGCTCGGAAAGCGCGCCTGTAAGCGCGCGATGACCCGTTTGGACATGCTCGATTCCCAGCCTGTCGGACGATTCGCGCCGAGCCCGACGGGTGATCTGCACGTCGGGAGCGCGCTCGCGGCGCTCGCGGCGTGGGCGTCGGCTCGGGCGCAGGGCGGGCGCTTCGTCGTTCGCATCGAGGACCTCGACGGGCCGCGCGTGGTGCCCGGTGCGTCCGAGCGGCAACTCGCGGCGCTTCGGCGCCTGGGGCTGGCCTGGGACGGGCCGGTCGTGCGGCAGTCCCGGCGCGGCGCGGCGTACGACGCGGCGCTCGTCCGTCTCGCCGGCCTGGGGCAGCTGTTCGCGTGCCGCCGGTCGCGCGCCGACCTCGCGGCCCTCGCCTCGGCACCGCACAGCCCGGACGGGCCGCCGTACCCGGCGGCATGGCGCACGCCGTCGCTCGGCAGGGACGCGCTTGCCGGGATCAACGGGGCCGCGATCCGCGAAGCGGCGATCCGCTTCCGGGTTGAGCCCGGAGTGGTCCGGTTCTCGGACCGTGTGCAGGGCGAGATCGCCGAAGACGTCGCGTCAACGGTTGGCGACGTGGTGCTGAGGCGCCGCGACGGCGTCGTCGCCTACCAACTCGCCGTCGTCGTGGACGATGCGGCGGCGGGCGTGACCGAGGTCGTCCGCGGAGCGGACCTGCTCGGCTCGACGGCGCGACAGATCCAGATCGCGCGGGCGCTCGGCGTGTCCGTGCCCGCGTATGCCCATGTGCCGCTCATCGTCGCGGCATCGGGAGAGAAGCTCTCCAAACGCGACGGCGCGCTGTCGGTCGATGCGCTCCTCGACGCGGGCGTTTCGGTCGATGCGCTGGTCGGCTGGCTCGCGGGTGTGCTCGGGCAGGGCGACGCGCCACGCCCGGCCGCGGCGGTCGCCGAAGCGTTCGACTGGCCCCGCGTCCCACGCGGCCCGGTGGTCGTGGCCGATGATCTGGCGGCCGTGTTGCGCGGGTAGGACGGCTGCGGCGTCCCGATCTTGCGGGGCCCTCTCCCCTGCCGTCATGGTTCGACTCTGGCTTCTCGGCGCGCTCGTTCTGTCTGCCGCGCCCGCGCAGGCGCAACTGCTCGTCTCCGGCACCTGGACCGGCACGCTCGCCGACGGCCGCGCCTCGACGCCGGCCTCGGCCGCCATCGAGCGGTGCGCGACGGGCTTTTCGGTCGCCCTCACGACGGCCGGGCGGACGGTCCGGACCGAGACGGCGGCGTACAGCCAGCGCCGGCTCACGTTCGACCTGCCCGGCTACCGCTCGTCCCGCCGGGCCGCGCCGCGCACGCTCCGCTGCAGTCTCGCGATGGCCAGCGACGGGATGCTCGCCGGGACGTGCACGGCGGGCCGCTCGGCCGCGCGCCTCACGCTCGCGCCGCCCGCCGATGGCGGCCTCGGCTGCTCGTGACGCCGAGCCTCAGTCCGTCCACGAGGCAACGACCGGCGGGATGGTCCCGGCGAGGCTCCGTGCGAGTGCCCACGCGATGCGCCCAGGCTCCCGGCCGGCATCGGTGCACAGGTACTGCGGGTCGGGCGTGATGCCGCAGCGGCCGAGGTCGAGCCGGTCCGCGTCGTAGCACGTCCGGACGGTCGCGTCGGGGTGCGTCGCGTCGTGCGTGTGGCCGTGGCACGCGGCCGCGAGCAGGTCGAGGCCCGGCGCGTCGAGTGAGAAGACGCCCGTCGCGTGGAGGGTGCGGGCGAAGGCGGCCGCGCGCGGGCCGTGGCCCGGGTCGCGGCGGTCGTTGTGGCGGCAGGCGTCGTGAAGGACGGCGAACAGCGTCACGACATCGGCCCGGGCGCCTGTCTCAGAGGCCAGCGCGAGGCCATTGTCTAGCACGCGCCCCCAGTGCGCCGCGCCGTGGACGCCGTCCCAGTCGAGACGGTACTGGTCGCGGACGGCCGCCATTAGGGCTGGCGTGACGAGGCGGAGCACGGGCTCGTCGGAAGGGGCGGACGCCATTTCGAAGGCAGCAGGTGGGCGACCGTCCACCGCTCTAGCGCTGCGACGTTCCCGCGGTCTCTGCTCCGAGCCTCACGGGCCGGGCTCGCCTTTGAGCAAGGGCAGGCTCGACGACATGAGGCGGCCCTACCCGGTCTCGAAGCAGGCTGCTGAAAACAGAGCACGACCCGGGCGTCGACGGGCCCGGGTCGTGTGGGTGAAGCGGGATTACGCCTCGACGGGCTGCGCCTTGAGAAAGTCGCGGAGGACGTAGTTGAGGATGCCGCCGTGGCGGTAGTACTCGACCTCGACCGGCGTGTTAATCGCGACGACGACCGGCACGTCGACGGTGGTTCCGTCGGCCTTCGTCGCCGTGAGCGTGAGGCTCTGGCGCGGCTTCAGGTCGTCCGTGGTCGGGATGTCGAACGTCTCTGTCCCGTCGAGACCGAACGTGTCCAGGCTCTCGCCCTCGCGGAACTCCAGCGGCAGCACGCCCATGCCGACGAGGTTGGACCGGTGGATGCGCTCGAAGGACTTCACCAGGACGGCCTTCACGCCGAGGAGCATCGTGCCCTTGGCAGCCCAGTCGCGGCTGGAGCCCATGCCGTAATCCACCCCGCCGACGATCATCAGCGGCGTGCCGTCCGCCTTGTAGCGCTCGGCGACGTCGTAGAGGTAGCCCGGCTCGCCCGTCGGGAGGTAGACGCTGTGGCCGCCCTCCGTCCCGGGCGCGAGCGCGTTCTTGAGGCGGATGTTGGCGAACGTGCCGCGCGTCATCACGCGGTCGTTGCCGCGGCGCGAGCCGAACGAGTTGAAGTCCTTCGGCTCGACGCCGGCCGCACGCAGAAACTGGCCCGACGGCTCGGCGGCCGGGATGGCGCCGGCCGGCGAGATGTGGTCCGTCGTGACCGAGTCGCCGAGGAGCGCGAGCACACGCGCTCCGGCGATGGGCCCGATCGGCGCCGCCTCGGCGTCGAGGTCCTGAAAGAACGGCGGCTCCTGGATGTACGTCGAGTCGTCCTGCCAGTCGTAGACAGCGCCGGTGCTCGTCTCGATGGCGTTCCAGCGCGGGTTCGAGTTCTCGATGTCGTGGTAGAGCGCCTCGAACTGGGCCGGGTGGACGGCGAGGCGGATCGTCTCGAGGATCTCCTCCTGGCTCGGCCAGAGGTCGCGGAGGTAGACCGGCTGCCCGTCGCGGTCCTCGCCCAGCGGGTCGCGGTCGATGTCGATGTCGACCGTGCCGGCGAGCGCGTACGCGACGACGAGCGGCGGGCTCGCGAGAAAGTTGGCCTTGACGAGCGGGTGGATGCGGCCCTCGAAGTTGCGGTTGCCCGAGAGGACGCCGGCGGCGATGAGCTTGCCTTCGGTGATGGCGTTGGCGACAGCCTCGGGGAGCGGCCCCGAGTTGCCGATGCACGTCGCGCAGCCGTAGCCGACGAGGTTGAAGCCGAGCGCGTCGAGCGGCTCCTGGAGGCCGGCGGCCTCGAAGTAGGCCGTCACGACGCGGCTGCCCGGCGCGAGGCTCGTCTTGACGTACGGCTTGACGGACATACCGCGCGCGACGGCGTTGCGGGCGAGGAGCCCGGCCGCGAGCATCACGCTCGGGTTGGACGTGTTGGTGCAGCTCGTGATCGCCGCGATGGCGACAAAGCCGTTGCGCAGCTCCATCTCCGTCCCGTCCGGGGCGACGTACGTAGCGGTCGCGTCGGGCGAGTCGAGGCCGAAGCCCTGTGTCCCGGCCGGCGCCGTCAGGCTCTTCCGGAACGTGGCCTGGATGGCCGGCAACTCAACGCGGTCCTGCGGGCGCTTCGGGCCGGCCATCGAGGGCACGACGTCGCCGAGGTCCAGCGCGAGCGTGGCGGCGAAGCTCGGGTCGGGCGTCTCGTCGGTCCGGAAGAGGCCCTGCGCCTTACAGTACGTCTCGACGAGGTCGACCGTCTCGTCGGAGCGGTTGGTGCTCCGCAGGAACCCTAGCGTGACCTCGTCGACGGGGAAGAAGCCCATCGTGGCGCCGTACTCGGGGGCCATGTTGGCGATCGTCGCGCGGTCCTGAAGGCTCATCGACGAGAGGCCGGGCCCGTAGAACTCGACAAAGTCCCCGACGACGCCGTGCTTGCGTAGCATCTCGGTGACGGTCAGCGCGAGGTCGGTCGCGGTCGCCCCTTCGCGGAGGCGGCCCGTGAGCTTGAACCCGACCACGCGCGGCATGAGCATGTACGCCGGCTGCCCGAGCATGGCCGCCTCGGCTTCAATGCCGCCAACGCCCCAGCCGAGCACGCCGAGGCCGTTGATCATCGTCGTGTGGCTGTCCGTCCCGACGAGCGTGTCGGGGTATGCGAGGACGGTCCCGTCGTCCTCGGTCCGCGTCCAGACGCCGCGGGCGATGTGCTCGAGGTTGACCTGGTGGCAGATGCCACGCTCGGGCGGAACGACCGAGAAGTTGTCGAACGCGTTGGCACCCCATCGGAGAAACTCGTAGCGCTCGGCGTTGCGCTGGAACTCGATGTCGGCGTTGATCTGGAAGGCCTGCGGGAGCGCGAACGAGTCCACCTGGACCGAGTGATCGATCACGAGGTCGACGGGCACGCGGGGGTTGATCGCCTCGGGGTCGCCGCCGGCGCGCGCCATCGCTGAGCGCAGCGCCGCGAGGTCCACGACGGCCGGGACGCCCGTAAAGTCCTGCAGGAGCACGCGCGCGGGCGTGAACGGGATCTCGACCTCTGCCGGGGCCGAGGGGTCGTAGGCCGCAATCGTGCGGACGTCGTCGGCCGTGACGGGGCCGTCGCCGGCTTCACGGAGGACGTTCTCGACGAGCACCTTGATCGAGAAGGGCAGCCGGCTGAGGTCCGTGCCGGTCTGCTCGGCGAGGCGGTCGAGGCGGTAGTAGGCGACCGCGCCGCCGGCGGTCTGAAGCGTGTCGCGTACGCCGAACGGGTCTGCGGGCATGTCTGGGGCGGAAATGGGAGTCGTCGAATCTATACGCGCGGCCCGCGCGCCGGTGCCACGACCGGCGAAGGAGATCGCGCCCAGTGCGGCGAGAGGCATCGCGCACGTAACCGCGTGAATTCGTGCGAACTAGGGTTGAATGTTCGGGCGTAGCGACCACACCTTGTGGCCGACGCCCGCAGGGTGGAACGAATGGACACAGACGCCAGGTATCGCCTCTGTCCATTCACCCGCCGGCGGACGATCTTGCCGGCCGCGCGCATCGCTCGGCCGGGTGCCGGGGCGGCGCTCGGCCGCCCTCCTCTCCGGCGTCTGCGGACGTCCACCGCTATGCCCCGTTGCTCTCTCCTCGCCGTCCTCGTGGCGGTCGCCAGTTACGCCGTCGCTGTTCCAGCAGCCGCCCAGGCGCTCGACGTCTCGCCGGCCGCAGCCGACGCCGCCCTCGGCTATCTCCGCGGGCAGGCGCCAGCGCTCGGGCTCGCCTCGGACGACGTGGCGGGCCTCGTCGTCGCGAGCGGGCACACGAGCGATCGCTCGGGCGTGACCTACGTCTACGTCCGCCAGCAGCTCGACGGGCTCGACGTCGTCCAGGCGCAGGTCACCGTCGCCGTCGGTCGCGACGGGCGCATCGTCCACACGGCGGGAGAGCTCGTGGCCGATCTCGCCGCGTCGGCGGAGCCGATGGCCGGGGGCAACCGGGTGCCCGCGCTGAGCGCTGAGAGCGCGCTCCGAGCCGCGGCCGGCCACGCCGGGATCTTCCTCGGCGCCGTCACGACCGAGGCCGTCGAGGGCGGCCGCGCGCAAGAGACGCGGTTCCAGGCCGACGGTCTGTCGTCCCCGTCGCGCGTGCGACAGGTCTACGTCCAGACCGACGGCGGGGCGGTCCGCCGCGCCTGGGAGGTGGTGCTCGACGATGCCCGCTCCGAGCACTGGTGGGTCGTGGCAGTCGACGCCGCGACGGGCGCCGAGTTGGACCGCTACGACCTCACCGTCTCCGAGTCCTTCGGCACGGCGGCCGCCTCTCTTGCACCGGTCGCCACGACGGCCCCGCGGTCCCCGCTCCTCGACCCCGACGCGTTCCTCGGCGACGCGCTCTCGGGCGGCCAGTTCGTAGCGGGCTACAAGGTGTTCCCGATGCCGTACGCCTCGCCGCTCTATGTCCCCTCGCCGCCCCCGGCCGACGGCCGGACGACCGTCTCGGGGGCCGAGAACGCCCTCGCCTCGCCCTACGGCTGGCACGACACGAACGGGGCTGCCGGGGCCGAGTTCACGACGACGCGCGGCAACAACACGCACACGTACATCGACCGGAACGACGACGAACTCCCCGACGCGGCCTACCCGGCGCCCGACGGGGGCGCGGCGCTCCTCTTCGACTTCCCGATCAACTTCACGCAGGCCCCGAGCACGTACACGTCCGCCGCAGCGACGAACCTGTTCTACTGGTCCAATATCATCCACGACGTGACGTACCGGTACGGGTTCACAGAGGCCGCCGGCAACTTCCAGACGAACAACTACGGGCGGGGCGGGCTCGGCAACGACGCCGTCGACTCCGAGGTTCAGAGCGGGGCGGACATCTGCAACGAGGCCAACCCGTGTCACAACAACGCCAACTTCGGGACGCCGATCGACGGTAACCGCCCACGGATGCAGATGTACGATGGGACGAACGTCACGCCGGCCGTCGACGGCTCGCTCGATGCCCACGTCGTCGTCCACGAGTATGGCCACGGGATCTCGAACCGACTCGTCGCGGGCGGCGCCGGCGGCTGTCTCGGCAACACGGAGCAGATGGGCGAGGGTTGGTCCGATTGGTACGGCAACATGCTCACGATGCGGGCCGGTGACACGCGAACGACGCTACGGCCCGTCGGCAACTACCTCTTCGGGCAGCCGGTGACGGACGGCGGCATCCGGCCGGCCCCGTACTCGACCGACTTCGCCGTCAACGACTGGACGTACGGCCACACCCGCCCCAGCGCGAACGGTGGCCGGGGCCCGGTCGTCCCGCACGGGATCGGGTTCGTGTGGGCGACGGCGCTCTGGGACGTCACCTGGGACCTTATAGACGCCTACGGATTCAGCGCGGACATCTACAATGCGGCGGGCCCGGCGGGCAACCAGATTGCGCTCAGCCTCGTCACCGAGGCCCTCAAACTCACCCCGTGCAACCCGGGCTTCGTCTCCGGCCGCGACGCAGTCATCGCCGCCGACGCCGCCGTCTATCCCGACGCGTCGAGCCCCGGGCGCGGGCTCCACTACGCCCTCCTGTGGAACGCCTTCGCGCGCCGCGGGCTCGGGTTCTCCGCGAGCCAGGGCCTGACGTCGTCCAACGCCGACAACACGGAGGCCTTCAACGTGCCACTCCCGGCCGCGGCGGCGAGCGTCACCCCGTCGTCGGTCGGCATCACCCTCGCCCCCAACGGGACGGGCACTGCGACGGTCACCTTCACGAACATGGCGGCCGCGAGCGCGGATCTCAACTTCACATCGTTCGTGGAGAACGCCACCGCCCCACTGACCGGACCGGGAGCCCTGGCCCTCGTGACCGCCGGCTCTGACCGCCAGGAGGGCATTTCCTCACTCGCAGGCGCTGAGACGCCGTGGCTAGTGGAGTCGCCGAGCGTTCTCACGGCTCCGGGCCGTGTGACGGTGTCCGGCGTGGCCCAGGAGCCCGTGGCGCGTGGGGCCGCCGCCGTGAGCTGTGTCGGTGGCCAGACGCTCAACCAGGAATCGGCCAACTTTTACGGAGTCGTGACCAGCGGCGGCGCGGAGTACGGCCAGAGCTTTACCGCCCCGTGTACGGGCTTCCTCAACACCATCACGCCGTTCATGAACTTCACCGCCTCGCCGGGGACGGCATGGGCGGCGACGATGCGCGTGTACAGCGGGGCCGGGACGCTCGGCACGCAGCTGAGCGCCCTCTCATTCACCTACACCAACGGGCCTACGGGGACGGGGGGCTACCTCAACGTCCCTCTGTCTTCACCGCCGTTCGTCACGCAAGGTCAGGTCTACACGTGGTTCCTGGACATGACCTCAGGGGCGACTGGACTCCAGTACACCAGCAGCAACGTGTACGCCGGCGGGAGCCGTTACCAGACGACGAACGGCAACCCGGCAAACGCGACCGCTGTAACGACGTCGGACATGAACGCCCGGCTCGCGTTTGCAGCCCCGGCGAACTGGGTCCGCGCGAGCACGACCGGCGGGAGCGTCCCGTCGGGAGCTTCGCGGGCGGTCACGATCTCCTTCGACGCGACCGGCCTGAGCGAGGGGACCTACACGGCCGACCTCGTCGTGACGACCAACGCGCCCAACCTGCCCTCGACGACGATTCCGATCACGCTGACAGTCGGCGGGCGGGGGACGATCACCGGCGGGCCGGGCTGGCGGATGCTCGCCGCCCCGGCGGCCGGCGTGACCGTCGCGGACCTCGCGGCGATGAACCTCGTCCAGGGTATTCCCGGCTATTACCCGACCGCCGGCTCCAACCTGCTGACGGGCTACACCGGGAGCGGGTACACCTCCCCGACGGGCGGGACGAATGTCCTTGCCTCGGGGCGCGGCTTCTGGTGGTACTTCTACAACATCGAGGGCACGCCCGGCCCGAGCACGAGCCACGCCCTCCCGACGACGCTCGCGACGACGCGCCCCGCCGTCACGACCGACGTGCCTGTCGCGTTGCATGCCGCGGGGACGAAGTACAACCTGCTCGGTAACCCCTTCGGGACGAGCATGAGCCTCGCGAGTGTCGCGTCGTGGCCCGGCGCGTCCAACCTCGCGAGCACGGTTGCGCAGGTCTGGGACCCGAGCACGTCGTCGTACGACGTGAGCCTCACGCTGCCGACGGTCGCGCCGTGGCAGGGCTTCTGGGTCGAGGGCGCCACGGCCGGCACGCTCACGATCCCCGCAAGCGCCCGCACGGCGGGCGGCGTGTTGCAGCGCGACGCCGCGGCGCCGATGCTCGCCTTCACGCTCGCCGGCGAGGACCCCGCGACAGGCGCCGCGCTCCAGGACCGCGCGGCCGTGCTGACCTTCCCCGAGGGCGCCACCGACGACGCGGACGCCTTCGACGCGGCCAAGCTGACGCCGTTTGCGAGTGTGTACGTCTCCGCCGCCTTCGGCGGCGCGGAGGTGCTGCGGGCCGTCGAGAGCCGCCCGGCCCCGACGGCCACCGCCGTCGCGATCCCGCTGCACGTCGCCTCGGTCGGGGCCGGCGAGCGCCTCGTGCTGTTGTGGCCGCTCTCCGAGGCGATCCCCGAGACGTGGGCCCTGACACTGACCGACCTCGCGACGGGTGCGACGGTCGATCTGCGGACGGCGTCCGAGTACGCGTTCACCGTCGCACCGGAGGCGGCGCAGGACCCGCTCGCCGTGCCCACGGCAGGCCTCGCCGTGACGCCCGCCCGGTTCGTCGTCACCGTCGGCCCGCGCGGGGCGACGGCGACCGAGGGTGGCGCCGCGGCCGTGTTCGCCCTCGACGCGCCGGCGCCCAACCCCGCCCGCGGCACGGTCGCGCTCGCGTACTCGCTCGCCGAGGCCGGCGCTGCGCGGGTGAGCCTCGTCGACCTGCTCGGTCGTGAGGTCGCCGTCGTGGTTGCGGGCGAGCAGGCGGCTGGCCGGCACGCGGCGTCCCTCGACGTGTCGGGTCTGGCGCCGGGCGTGTACGTGGTGCGGCTGTCGTCGGGTGGGGATGCGCTCGCTCGCCGGATCGTCGTCGTGCGGTAACGAGGCGACCGGGTTGATTTGCGCCGGGTTGCGGCGAGGCGGAGGCGTGGCTACCCTGCCCGTCTCCGCCTCCCCCGACCCGTCGGGCGACCCGAACCTATGCGCCGCTTGCTCCCCGCCCTCGCCCTCCTGCTTGCGGTCCCCGTCTGGGCCCAGGCGCCGGGCGCCCTCTGGACCGACGTCGCCGAGGCGCCGGTCGCTGCACGCGGTGTGCGCGTGACCGTGCCCACGTCGTACCGCGTCGTCCGCCTCGACGTGCCCCAGATGGCGGCGCGGCTGGCTGCGAGCCCGGCCGCGGCGCGGTCGGGCGACCTGTCGGGCGGCGTGCTCCTGTCGCTGCCGCTCCCCGAGGGCGGCGCAGTCGAGGTCCGCGTCGTCGAGGCCTCGGTGATGGCGCCCGAGCTGCAGGCGCAGTACCCCGAGATCCGGACGTACCTCGCGCAGGGGCCAGGTGCAGTCCACGGCCGCCTCAGCCGCACGCCGGCCGGCTTCCGCGGAATGCTGTTCACGGCCGAGGGGACCGTCTACATCGACCCGTACGCCCACGACCCGTTGCGGACGGCGGAGACCTACATCGTGTACCGCGCCGCGGACCTGCACGTCGATCCCGCCGCGCGCGGGCGCCTCTCAGGGGACGTTGTCGAGGGCGCCGACGCGGGCCTGTCCGGCCCGAATGCGTCGGCCCGGGCCAACGGGGACACGAAGCGCACCTACCGGCTCGCGATGGCCGCGACGGGCGAGTACACCGCCTTCCACGGTGGAACGGTCTCGGGCGGCCTCGCGGCCATTGTGGCGACCGTCAACCGCGTGACGGCCGTTTACGAGCGCGACCTCTCGGTAGGCTTCACGCTCGTCGCCAACAACAACCTCATCGTCTACACCAACGCCTCGACCGACCCGTACGCCAACACGTCGGGCGACCTGAGCGCCAACATCACGACGATCAACAGCGTCATCGGGGCGCCCAACTACGACATCGGGCACCTCGTCGGGACCGGCGGCGGCGGCGTGGCCGGGCTCGGCGTCGTGTGCGGGACGAGCAAGGCGCGCGGGCTGACGGGCTCGTCTTCGCCGGTCGGCGACGCGTTCGACATCGACTACGTGGCGCACGAGATGGGCCACCAGTTCGCGGGCAACCACACCTTCAACGGCAACGTGGGCTCGTGTGCCGGCGGCAACCGCTCCGGGACGCACGCCTACGAGCCGGGCTCGGGCACGACGATCATGGCCTACGCCGGCATCTGCGGCGCGCAGGACCTCCAGCCCAACTCCGACGCTCTGTTCCACGCCGAGTCGCTGCGCGAGATCTCGACGTTCATCACAACCGGCGCCGGCAGCACGTGCGGCACGGCCGTCGCAACGGGCAACCCGATCCCGACCGTCACACCGCCGGCCGCCGTCACGATCCCGATCTCGACGCCATTCGCGCTCACAGGCTCGGCCACGGACGACACGCCGGGCACGCTGACGTACATCTGGGAGGGCTTCAGCCTCGGCGCCGCCGGCGCGCCGGGCAGCGCCACGCCGCCTCTCTTCCGCTCGTTCGTGCCCACGGCCAGCCCGACGCGGTACTTCCCGCAGCTGAACCGCCTCGTCGCGGGCGTCGCGCCCGTCATCGGCGAGACGCTCCCGACGACGAGCCAGACGCTGGCCTTCCGCCTGACGGCCCGCGACAACCGCGCCGGCGGCGGTGCCGTCAACGACGCCGACGTGGCCGTCACGACGACCACGACGGCCGGGCCGTTCACGGTCACGTTCGCGAACACGGCGAACCAGACCTATGCCGGGACGGCGACGGTCACGTGGAACGTCGCCGGGACGAACGCCGGGGCGGTCAACACGCCGACCGTCGACATCCTGCTCTCGACCGACAACGGCACGACGTTCTCGACCGTCCTCGCCGCGGCGACGCCCAACGACGGCTCCGAACTGGTCTCGTTTCCCGTCTCGACGACGAACGGCCGCGTGATGGTCCGCGCGGTCGGCAACGTCTTCTTCAACGTCAACCCGCAGCGGTTCACGGCGACGGCGGCCCAGCAGACGATCGCCGGCGCGGCCGGCTGGCGCCTGCTCGCCGCTCCGGCCTCCGGGTTCACGGTCGACGACCTCGCGGCGATGAACCTCGTCCAGGGCGTACCGGGCTACTACCCCGGCGCCGG
Source organism: Rubricoccaceae bacterium (assembly GCA_036399715.1). GTDB lineage: Bacteria > Bacteroidota > Rhodothermia > Rhodothermales > Rubricoccaceae > DASVSE01. Next base: position 4,391 of record DASWMO010000225.1, on the reverse strand, counting down.
AGCGAACCTCCTCACCGGCTACACCGGCTCGGCATACACGTCCGCCGGGACAGGCACCGTCCTCGCACCGGGCCGCGGCTTCTGGTGGTACCTCTACAACGAGAACCGGACGCCGGGTGGCGCGAGCAACAGCACCGCCCTCCCGACGACGCTTGCGACCTCGCGCCCGGCTGTCACGAGCGACGTGACGGTCGCGCTGCACGCCTCGGGCACGCGGTTCAACCTGCTCGGCAACCCGTTCGGGACGAGCCTGACGGTGTCGGGCGTGGCCGGGTGGCCGGGGGCGACAGCCCTCGCGAGCAACGTCGTCCAGGTGTGGAACGCGGCCGGGAGCACGTACGAGTCCAGCGTGACGCGACCGACCATCTCGGCGTGGCAGGGCTTCTGGGCCGAGGCCGCGACGGCGGCCACGCTCACGATCCCGGCGAGCGCGCGGACGACCGGCGGCACGCTCACGCGCCCCGCCAACGCCGCGGACAGCGCCGGCACGGTCATCGCGTTCGAGCTTGCCTCGGCCGACTCCGGCTCCACGCTCGTCGACCGCGCGGCCGTGCTCGTGATGGGCGACGGCCGTGAGAGTGGCCCGGACCGCGGCGACGCGTCCAAGCTGGCCCCGGTCTCAGCCACGCACGTCGTCCTCGCCTTCGCCCCGGCCGACGGTGTGTCCACGATGCGGGCCGTCGAAAGCCGCCCCGTTGAGGCATTCACTATCCCGATGGCGGCCGTATCGGTCGGGGCCGGGGCAGACCTCGTGCTCACCTGGCCGCGCCTCGACGGCCTGCCCGAGGGCTGGACGGCGGTGCTGCGCGACCTCGCGACGGGCACGGCGGTCGACCTCGCGACCGAGGCGCGCTACGCCTTCTCGGTCGTCCCGACGGCTGCACGCGCCGCCGAGGCCGTCCCGGCCGGCGCCCGCCTCGCGGCCGTCGAGCCGCGGTTCGTGCTCGCCGTCGGCCCGCGCGGGGCGACGGCGACCGAGGGCGGCGCCGCGGCCGTGTTCGCCCTCGACGCGCCGGCGCCCAACCCCGCCCGCGGCACGGTCGCCGTGTCGTACTCGCTCGCCGAGGCCGGCGCGACGCGTGTGAGCCTCGTCGACCTGCTCGGTCGTGAGGTCGCCGTCGTGGTGGCAGGCGAACAGGCGGCCGGCGGTCACGCGGCGTCTCTCGACGTGTCGGGTCTGGCGCCGGGCGTGTACGTGGTGCGGCTGTCGTCGGGTGGGGATGCGCTCGCGCGCCGGATCGTCGTCGTGCGATAGCGCGGACTCGCACGGGGCGTTCACGGACTCTTGCCCGGCGAGCGGCTTGGACCGCCGCGCCGGGCCGACGTATGTTGGCCGCCCGGCCTTTCGCCGGACCCGGGGCCATAGCTCAGTTGGTAGAGCGCTGCAATCGCACTGCAGAGGTCAGGAGTTCGAATCTCCTTGGCTCCACCCCCGAAAGCGGCCCAGAATCCCTTAAAACGGCGGTTCTGGGCCGCTTTCTCTTTGTGCCCGCTCCAGACGCTGTCGCGCCCTGTCGCTCAAAAACGACACTGTCTGCCACCGAGTGGGACCTATTTGGGACCCCCTTCTAGGCTGGTGGCGAGTGCTCTGCTTGCGCAAGAACCCTCACACTCCGGCGCTCGGGTACGGAAATCCTGCAGGTGGGGGGACGGATCGGTCAACGTGGCACCGGATCGCGGCGTCGCAGGCGGCATATCCCCAGTTGACGAGGCGCTCCTGTACCAGATCGGGGAGCTTGCGGAGCCGTGTCGGAAGGTCGGCGAGCATCCGGGTCCGGTGCGGCGGGCACGGCAACGGGTCGTCAAGCCCGTAGCTGGCGAGGTCCGACCGGACGCCCCAGTACGCGCCATCTCGGTCGCCACGCCGGAACGCGGAGATGAGCTGGCGCTTCCGGAGGCTCCTGACCTGATTGTCGATCGTGAACAGGACCCGGAGGGTGAGTCGGCCCCAATCGGTCGGCGGCCGGGGGCATGGCTCGAAGGCGGCCCCGGCGTCGCTGACGAGGACGGTGCGGTAGTTCTTCCAAACCGTCTCGAGGCCCATGTTGTCGTAGACGCCCCCATCGGCGAGGACGACGCGGCTCGTGTACGGGTCGCGCTGGAGGTCGGCACCGGAGCCCGGCAGGAAGTGGGCCGGCTCAAGGCACAGCCGGACAGGGGCGAGGAACGGGGGGAACGCGGACGACGCAGCGACGGCGACGGCGAGTGGAAGCCGGGGGGCATCAATCCGGCCGACGCGGTAGTCGGCCATGTACGGCTTCCCGAATCGCCAGAGGGCTCCCGTCTGGAGGCTCGTCGCGTTGAACACGAACAGAGGGTAGCTCGGGAGGTCTTGGAGCGTCGCGCCCTCGCACAGGTAGCGGTCGTAGGCGCGGGCGAGATGATCGCCGGCTGAGCCGAAGAGGAAAAGACCGCGGAGGGCGGCCGGAGCGTCGACCGTGTGAGAGGCGAGGCTGCGGAGAGGGCCCACGACGGCGTCGTGAAACGACCCGTTCGACTGGAGCCGCCGCCATCCGAGCGCTAGAGCCGCCGCCGTGATGGAGCCGCCGGACACGCTGGAGACGTGGTCAAGCTGGTCTAAGAGTCCGACCTCGTGGAGGCGCCACAGCGTGCCGGCATGAAAGAGGGCCGCCCGGTATCCGCCGCCCGAGAGACAGAGGGCAAGCCCCCTGCGGGGCGACGAGACAGAGTGGCCCCTCCTGCGAGTGTTCGGGCCGAGCGTGCGAGACATGAGATCGGAGGAAAGGACACAAGGTGGCCCTGCCCATCCCAGATCTCTGTGGACGGCGCGCGGAGCCATGCTGGACGGCCGGCCGCTCGCGCCTGGACGCCGTGTGGCTTCGTCTCTGAGGCGTGAGGGACTGACGAAAGGGTGGCAGCGGTCGCGGGAGACCCTGTCCGGCTCACTCTCCTACCACCCCCATGTCTAGTTCAAGTAATCACCCGGCTCCCGTATGGATCGGCAGCCCCCACCACCAGCGCGGCCGTTCCGGGCGCCGCCCCGAGGCCATCGTCATCCACGTCATGGAAGGCACGCTCCGTGGAACCGACTCGTGGTTCAAGGATGCGCGAAGCAAAGTGTCTGCACATTACGGAATTGGCAGGGCTGGCGAGGTCCACCAGTACGTCCGCGAGACGGACACGGCATACCACGCAGGCCGTGTCTACAAACCGTCGTGGAAGGGCGTGCGGCCGGGCATGAGCCCGAACCTGTACACGCTCGGGATTGAGCATGAAGGGTTCGCAGCCGACGTGTGGCCCGAGCCGATGGTCCGGTCCTCGGCAGCGCTCATCCGCGAGCTGTGCGAACGGTGGTCGATCCCCATCGACCGCGCCCATGTAGTTGGCCACCGCGAGATCTACGCGCGCAAGACGTGCCCAGGCACGGGCGTTGACCTCGACCGGCTCATCGTTACCGCGCGCGGAGGCATGGAGACGTCGCAGAATCATCTAGGGCCGCACAACTTTGTCCTAGACCCCAGAACAGTGGTCACTCGGGTCGCGCTCAATGTGCGAACGAGCCCAACATCCAATGCCAAGCGTATCCGCACCTTAGCGGCTAACAGTCCGGCAGATGTCATAGGGTGGACGAACAACGGACAGAACGTGAGCGGGAACACGCACTGGTACCGCCTCACGGACGGCCATTACATCTGGGCCGGAGGTACTGGTATACCCATGCCGGTGCTCAGCCGGTAGGACATTCTTCAAGACGCCGAGGGCGGCGTGACAGGATTCGGCCTGTCACGCCGCCCTCGGCTTAAGACGCTTGAGTCTAAGACCATTCTCTCCGGCAATGCAATCTATACCGGATACACGCACCAGTGCGAGTACAGCTGCACCCTGGATCTGCGACTCGACTTCCCGGTGATACAGCGAAGGCGTAAGGGAAAAATACACACCGGATCGAATTAAGCATTCCTAGTCGACCAATTGTCAACTGTCTGCATTATATAGTGCGCAATAAGTGAAATTTCTTTCGATTATGGGGACGATCGCATCTGATAGTTCATTGTACAGTTCCTCAAATTGAGGTAGTGATTCGTCTTCGTAAGACATGTCCAATCTGTCAATTATGTCTAGATCTGTAATCTGGATACACATGTTATCTACTTTAGACATATCTAAGGCTGGGAAAATCAATATTCTACCCGAGTCTATCCATATTTCAAGCCATACACCACCATCGCCGTTATCCGAAATGTCGCTTCCGAACAATTCAATTGCGTAGGATGTTGCATCTTCGGCGATATTAGTGCCAGACGTTTCCATCACGAAGCCGATTTCGTCTTCTACTTTGTTAAAATGATACATGTTTATGTTATTTAATGGATTCTGCCGTGATATGAAAGTAGGTATCCTTTGAGCGAGGTGGTGTATTCCGAGAGCCA
>DASWMO010000224.1:0-2265 GCA_036399715.1 Rubricoccaceae bacterium | reverse complement strand
CCGGCAGGCGCAGGCCACGGCGACGGACCTCGCAGCCCGCCTCGACGCGCACGCGGGCGTCGGGCGCGTGTACCACCCGAGCCGGCCCGGCCGTGACCCCCGCGGCCTGGTGGGAACCCAGATGACCGGTCCCGGCGCGATGCTCGCCTTCGAGATTCTCGGGCCCGACGGGACGGCCTCGGGCGACGGCGCCTTCCGCGCCGCCGACGCGTTCCTGCAGGCTCTCCGCCTCGCGACGCCCGCGGTCTCGCTCGGCTCGACGGACACGCTCGCGCAGCACCCCGCCGGCCTCACACAGCGCGTCCAGACGGGCGCGGCCGGCGCCATCACCGAGGGCCTCATCCGCGTCTCGGTCGGGCTGGAGCACGCCGACGACCTCTGGGCCGACCTCGCGCAGGCCCTCGACGCCGCTCACGGCCATGTCTGACCGCTATACCCCGCGTCCCTACGTCACGCTCGCGCACCCCGAGTGGACGCGCGCGGCGACGCTCTACGAGCTCAACACGCGCGCGTTCACGCCCGAGGGCACGCTCGCCGCGGCCGAGGCGCACCTGCCGCGCCTGAAGGACCTCGGCGTGGACATCGTGTGGCTGATGCCGGTCCACCCCATCGGCGTCGCCGGGCGCAAGGGCACGCTCGGCAGCCCGTACGCCGTCCGTGACTACACCGCCGTCAACCCCGAGCTGGGCACATTCACCGACCTCCAACGCTTCGTGCAATCGGCGCATGGCCTCGGGATGCGCGTGATCCTCGACTGGGTCGCCAACCACACCGCCCCGGACCACCCGTGGACGGCCGAGCACCCCGAGTGGTACGCCCGCGACTGGAAGGGCGACCTCCGCCCGACGCCGTGGTGGGACTGGACGGACGTCGTTGATCTCGACTACGCGCAGCCGGCGCTCCGCCGCACGATGACCGAGGCGATGGCCTTCTGGGTCCGTGAGGCCGACGTCGACGGCTTCCGCTGCGACGTCGCCGGCTTCGTCCCGGTCGACTTCTGGGAGACGGCCCGCGAGGTGCTGGACGCCATCAAACCCGTCTTTCTGCTCGCCGAGTGGGAGTCCCGCGACCTCCACGCCCGCGCCTTCGACGCGACGTATGCGTGGAGCTGGTACGACGCGGCCGGGCAGCTCGCGCGCGGCGAGGCGGGTCCGGACGTGCTCGCGGTCTACTACTCGTGGAACGAGAGCGCGTACCCGCGCGAGGCAATGCGGATGACGTTCACGTCCAACCACGACAAGAACGCGTGGGAGGGTACCATGCAGGAGCACTTCGGCGACGGGCTCCACGCGGCCATCGTGCTCTCAATCGTCGGCGAGGGCATGCCGCTTCTGTACAGCGGGCAGGAGGCGGGCTCCGCGCGCCGGCTGGCCTTTTTCGAGAAGGACGAGATCGCGTGGCAGGAGCACCCCACCGGCGACCTCTTCCGGCACCTCTTCGCGCTCAAGCACGCCACGCCCGCGCTGTGGAACGCCCCGTGGGGCGCGCGGATGGTCCGCCTCGGCACCGACGCGCCCGAGACGACGCTCGCGTTCGTGCGCGTGCTCACCACCGGCGAGCACACCGGCAGCGCCGTCGTCGCCGTGTTCAACTGGTCCGCCGAGGCACGCACAGTCACGCTCGGCGACGGGCCTCATGCCGGGACGTACACGGACGCGTTCTCGGGCGAGACGGCGACTCTGGCCCCCGATTCGTCGGTCGAGGTCGCGGCCTGGGGCTGGCGCGTGCTCGCGCGGTAGCCGCGGCTACCGCACGACGACGAGGCGCTCCGCGAGGACCGTGTATCCAACGTCCGCGCGGACGATGTACGTCCCGCTCGGCCACGATGCCGCGTCGACTTCGAGCGCGTGGCGGCCGGCGACGAGCGGGCCGGCCTGGAGCACGGCCATCTCGCGCCCTTGCAGGTCGTAGACGGCTGCGTGGACGCGCGCCGCGGGCCGCGGCAGCGTCAGCCAGAGCGTGGACACGCTCGGGGTCGGGTTCGGGAAGGGCCGGGCGAGCTCGGGCACGGCCTCGGCCGGCGTCGCCTCGGACGCCGTCGCGAGCCCCTGCACGCCGACGATGATGGTCGCCGTGTAGCCCGACGCGTCGCCGGCGACGGTCATCAGGGCGCGCTCGCGTGTCGTCATGCCCGTGTACACCGAGTCGTTGGCGTTGGTCGTCTGGTTGAGGCCGCGCGTGCTGTAGGGCGCCTGCGTCGTGTAGACGGTGTTGATGACGGGCTGGGGGAAGAACAGCTGGCTCGTGACGTACGTCGCCTGGCCG
>DASWMO010000223.1:0-5998 GCA_036399715.1 Rubricoccaceae bacterium | reverse complement strand
GGGTTTCGCGGCGGCGGCTTCCGCGGCGGCGACGCGCCGGAGTCGCGCTCGTGAGCGTGCTCGCCGCCCTCGTCCTCTGGCTCGCGCAGGTCGGCCCCGTCGTGCCCCTGCCGGACCCGACGCCGGCCCGCCCGCCCGAGGCGGTCGTCCGCGAGGCGCGTCCGAACGCGACGTCCAGCGGTGCGTCCGCGCCGCGTCCTGCCGCTCGCCGGCCCGCCCCCGCGGCCCTCGACGAGATGCGCCGCGACCCGGACTACCGCTACGACCGGCCCGTCGCCGAGCAGCCGTCCGCCCTTGAGCGGCTCCTGGCGTGGATCGGCGAGAACCTGCTGGAGCCCCTCCTCCGCTTTTCCGGGACGCGCGGCGGGACCGGCTTCTGGCTCGTCGTCGCCGCCCTCGTCCTGCTCGCCGTTGCGCTCCGGGTCACGCAGACCGGCCTCGGGGGCGTCTTCGGCCGCCGCGGTCCCGCCCTAACCGACGGTGCGGACCCGCTGCTCGGCATCGACGACATCGCGACCGTCGACCTGCCGGCCCTGCTCGCGACGGCCGTCGCGCGGCGCGAGTGGCGCGCCGCCGTCCGCCTGCGCTACCTCGTCGCGCTGCAGCGCCTCGACGCGCTCGGCCTCGCCGAGTGGGCGCCCGACAAGACCAACCGGACGTTCGTCCGCGAGGCGACAACGCGCGGTGGGGCCGACGTCGGGCGCGCCTTCGGCGACGTCACGCAGGCCTTCGAGACCGTGTGGTACGGCGGCGTCGACGTGGATGCGGCGCGGTGGGCGCGTGTCGGCGCCCGCTTCGACCGTCTGGACGAGGCCCTTGCTGCGCACGCGCGGACGGGATCGCGGCGTTCGCTTGCCACCGCGGCGGCATGAAGCGCGCCCTCCCGGTCCTGATCATCGGCGGCGTGGCCCTGCTGCTCGTCGGCATCGAGCTGTCGCGGCCGCGGCCGTACGACCCGCGCCTGCGGGTCGAGCGCGACGGGACTGAGCCGTTCGACGCCGAGGTCCTCTACCGCCTGCTGCCCGGCTGGCTCGGCGCGCCCGTCGAGGCCGTCGACGTGACGCCGTTCGAGCGCCTTGCCGACACGACGCTCACCCAGACGGTCTACGTCTTCGCCACCGACACCTTCATGCCCGACGCGGCCGAGGCGGACCGCCTGCTCGCCTTCGTCGCTCGGGGCAACACGGTCGTCGCCGCGGCCGACGTCGTCGGCGGGGCCTTCTTCGAGGCGCTCGGCGAGCCGCCCCCGCCGTCCGGTCTGCCCGGCGACGACGTCCCGATCTCGCAGATTCGCAAGAACAGCAGCTTCCGCGAGCCCGACGGCGTCACTACGACCCCGCGCCCGCTCGCAATCGGCCTGCCCGACTTCGAGAGCGGCTTTCCCGGCTTCGACGGCGGGGTGCTCGGAGCTGACACGCTGCGCCTCGGCTCCCGCACGGTGACCTTCCCGGTCGCCCTCAACGGGGCCACGTTCGAGGGGATCGACCGCACGCGGACGGCCGTCCTCGCGACCGACCCGACGACGGGCGACCCGACAGCCATCGCCGTCGCCGTCGGCCGCGGGCGCGTCGTGCTCCTCGCGACGCCGCTCGTGCTCACCAACGCCGCGCTCGCTGGCGAGGGCGACGCGGCCGCCTACGTCGCCGGCGCGCTCGCCTACGTCCCGCCCGTCCGCCGCGTGCTCTGGGACGACACCTACAAGCCGCTCCGGACGGGGGACGAATCGCGGCTGCGCTACGCCGCGCGCACGCCCGCGCTGCGCTGGGCCATCGCGATGATCGCCCTCGGGGCCGTCCTCGCCGTCGGGGTCTGGGGCCGGCGGCGGCAGCGCCCGATCCCCGTCGTCGCGCCGCCGCCGAACGCGCAGCGCGAGTTCGCGCGGACGGTCGGGCGCCTCTTCTTCGTCCGCGGCGACCGCGCGTGGCTCGCCCGCCGCAAGGCGCGCCTCTTCGAGGACGCGCTCCGAACGCGCCTCGGCCTCGCGGACGCCGACCTCACGGACGCGACCGCGCGCCGCGCCGCCGCCCGCGCGGGCGTCCCCGAGGCCGACGCGCTCGCCCTCTTCGCCCGCGTCCGCGACCTCGCCACCGACCCCGTCCCCGACGCGTCCGCACTCCTCAGAGCCGACCGCGACACGGACGCCTTCTTTGCCACCCGCAACGCCCCGGCCCGCCCGGATCCCGCATGACGCCCGACGCTTCCGACCTCGACGCTGCCGCGCCTCCCCTTCCTGCAACTCCCGCCGACCCGTCGACACCCGCCGCCGCGATTCCCGCCGAGGCGCCCGACGCCTTCGACGTGCCGGCCATGCTCGCGCCCGTCGCCCGCGTCGTCGACGGCCTCCGCGACGCCATCGGGACGCTCGTCGTCGGGCAGGAGGGCGTGATCGACGAACTGATCGCGGCGCTCCTCGCCGGCGGCCACGTGCTCATCGAGGGCGTGCCCGGCGTCGCGAAGACGCTCACGGCGAAGCTGCTCGCGCGCGCCTCGGGCATGGCCTACAGCCGCGTCCAGTTCACGCCGGACCTCATGCCCTCGGACGTGCTCGGGACGCAGATCTTCAGCCCGCGCACAGGTGAGTTCGCCTTCCACGAGGGCCCGATCTTCGCCCAGATCGTCCTCATCGACGAGATCAACCGCGCGCCGGCCAAGACGCAGTCCGCCCTCTTCGAGGTCATGGAAGAGCGCCAGGCCACCATCGACGGCACGACGTACCCGATGGCCGCGCCGTTCATGGTCCTCGCGACCCAGAACCCGGTCGACCACGAGGGCACGTATCGCCTGCCCGAGGCGCAGCTGGACCGCTTCCTGTTCAAGACGCTCGTCGGCTACCCAGACCTCGACGACGAGACGGAGATGCTGCGGCGCTTCCAGGCCGCCGGCGGACTCGTGCCGCTGAACCGCGTCACGGCCGTCCTGACGCCTGCGGACATCGAGGCGGCGCAGGCTGTCGTGCGCGAGGTGCGCGTCGAGGAGCCCGTGCTGCGCTACGCGGCCCAGATCGTCGCCGCGACGCGGCGGCACCCGGCGCTGTCGCTCGGCGCGAGCCCGCGCGCGAGCCTCGCGCTCGTCGTCGGCGCCAAGGCCGTCGCCGCGATGTCCGGCCGCGCCTTCGCGACGCCGGACGACGTGCGGACGGTCGTCGCGCCCGCGCTGCGGCACCGCGTCCAGCTCACGCCCGAGCGCGAGATCGAGGGCGTCCGCCCGAGCGCCGTCCTGCAGCGGATCGTTGAAGAGATCGAGGTGCCGCGGTAGGCCGCGCCCGACGCCGCCGACGCGCGGATCCCCACCCCGATTCTCCATCCCGTCCTGCGTAGCCTCTTCCTCACGTCTCGCCTCTTTGCCGCGATCGCCGGGCTGGCGGCCGTGTTCATCGTCGCGTTCTTCTGGGACCCGCTGCTCGCGGCGGGGCAGCTCGCCACGGCCGTCCTCGCCCTCGCGCTCCTCGCGGACGTGCTCGCACTCTACGGGCTCGGCGGGCGGCTCGACGGCGCCCGCGAGGTCCCGGCGAAGCTGTCGCTCGGCGACGCGAACGAGATCGCCGTCGCGGTGACCAACCGCTACCCGTTCCCGATGCGCGTCGTCGTGATCGACGAGGTGCCGGTCCAGTTCCAGGCGCGCGACGCCGCGACGACCGTCCGCGTCGCCGCCCGCGACGAGGCGTCGTTCCGCTACACGCTCCGCCCGACGACGCGGGGGGCGTACGGCTTCGGCCACTTGCTGCTCTACGCGACCGGCCCGCTCGGGCTCGCCCGGCGCCGCTTCCGCGCCGTGCCCGGCGGCGAGGCCGTCGTGTACCCGTCGATCCTGCAGATGCAGCGCTACGCGTTCCTCGCGACGAGCGACCGGCTCCAGGAGGCCGGCGTGCGGCGCGTGCGGCGGCTCGGGCAGACGATGGAGTTCGACCAGGTCCGCGCCTACGTCCCAGGCGACGACCGGCGGTCGGTGAACTGGACCGCGACGGCCCGCCGCGGCGAGACCAGCGGCGCGACGACACTCTACGTCAACACATACCAGGAGGAGCGCGCGCAGCCCGTCGTGGCCGCGCTCGACATGGGACGCGCCATGCGGGCGCCGTTCGACGGCCTCACGCTCGTCGACCACGCCGTCAATGCGAGCCTCGTCCTCCTCAACACGGCGCTCCTCACCGACGACCGCGCGGGCCTCGTCGCCTTCGACCAGGAGGTCCGGACCGTCCTCCGCCCGACGCGCACGCCAGCGACGCTCCCGACGGTTCTCGACGCGCTGTACCGGCTGGAACCGGGCTTCCGCGACCCGTCCTTCGAGGCGCTCTACGGGGCCCTGCGGAGCCAGATCCGGCAGCGCTCGCTCGTGCTGCTGTTCACGAACATCGACACCGTCGCCGGGCTGGAGCGCCAGCTTCCGTACCTGCGGCAGATCGCGCGGATGCACCGGCTGTGCGTCGTCCTGTTCGAGAACACGGGCATCCGCGACCTGCTCGGCGCGCGCTCGGAGCGCCTCGAAGACGTCTACGTCAAGGCCGTCGCCGAAGGGCTGGCGCTGGAGACGCGCGAGGTCGCGCGGACGCTGGAGCGCGTCGGCATCGGTGCGCTCGTGACGCGGCCCGAGTCGGTCACGTCGGACGCCGTGAATCGCTACCTCCAGATCCGCTCCCGAGGCGCGTTTTAGGGCTACTTCGCCGCAGCGAGGCTGTCCGAGATCCGCGCCAGCGTCCGGTCGATGTCGGGCTGGAGCGCAGCGCAGGCCGAGTCTGCGGTCGCCTGCCAGCGGTCGGCGTCGGCCGTGCGGCCGGCCTCGCGGAAGGCCGTGGCCGCGCTCGTCGCCTCGGCGCACGCCGTGCTGCCGTCGCGGGCGCTCTGAAAGGCCGTCGCAGCCGCGGTCGCGTCGGCCGCGCGGAGGGTTCGCTCGGCGTCTGTCGCGGGCGCTGCGGTGCGGCCGGGCACCGTCGCTTCGATGTCGGACGAGTCCACGTCGGAGGCGGCGGGGGAGTCCGAGCAGCCGGCGACGGCGAGGAGGGCGAGAACGAGGACGCGAGGGGACATCGGTGGAGGCGAAGAAAGGGGTCAGGCGGGCGTCGCCCGGTCCGGGTGCCGGCCGACGACGCCGGCGAGGAGCGCCTCGACGGCGGCCGTGTCGGTCGCGAGGTCGCCTGTGGGCTGAACGGCGCCGAGGGCGACGAGGCGGCGCTCGGAGCGGCGCAGCCCCCAGTCGAACGCCAGCACGGCGACGGGCACGCCGGCGGTGACCGCCGTGCGGTGCCAGCCCGTCTTCCAGCCGTCGCCTCGCGAGCGCGTGCCCTCGGGCGAGACAGCGATCCAGAGCGGCCGGCCGGCGCGTGCGGCCTCGGCGAAGGCCTCGGTGAGCTGCCCGACCGTCCCGCCCGCCGCGCCGCGGCGCACGGGGAACGCCCCGAACGCCCGCAGCACGGGCCCGAGGCCCCGCCGGAACAGCGAGTGCTTCGCCGCGATCCCCGGCCGCAGCCCGACGACCGCCACGCCTGCGAGGGCCACGATCCCGTCCAGGTTGGACGTGTGCGGCCAGCCGATGAGGACGGCGCGCGGCGTATCAGCGAAGCCGCCGGCGAGGCGCACGCCAAGGGCTGCCAGAATGAGGCGCCCGGCCCAGCGGACAAGCGTGGGGTACGGCCGCTGCGGCAGGCTCGGCGGGAGGGCCGGGAACGCGACCGCCGTCGGGAGAATGGCCGTCTGTCCGCTGCCGGGCGTCACGGCAGGACGGTCAGCGTCGTGGTCGCCGAGTCGGCCCCGGCGACGAGGCGGCAAGCGTAGACGCCGGCCGCGAGGCCGGGCGCGCCGAGTGCGAGCGTGTGCTCGCCGGCCGCGAGCGTCTCGGTCCGGGAGACCACCGCTCGGCCCTGTGCATCCGTGCAGACGAGTTGCGCGCTCGTCGCCACGTCGAGCGACGCATGGAGCGAGGCACCCGCGGCGCGGGTCGGGTTCGGGGCGGCGGCGAGGCGGAGCGCGCCCGGCGTCGGCGTCGACTCTGACACCGTCGTGCG
>DASWMO010000222.1:0-3688 GCA_036399715.1 Rubricoccaceae bacterium | reverse complement strand
CTCCATCGACGCGTCGGGCCTCGCCCGAGGTGTGTACACGGTCATCGCCGACGGCGAACGGCAGCGGAGCGTCCGCCGCATCGTGGTCCGGTAGCCCGCGCCGCTGCGCGGCATTCCGCCGCGCGGCATTCCGTCGCGCGGCCGTTCCAACGTAGGCAGCCGAACGCGCCGCAGGCGGGGCCCGGCCCCGCGGGCCGATACCCACGGGCCCGACTTCCGCTGTGCCCGTGCGCCCCGTCGTCCTCCTCGCCGTGCTGTCCCTCGCTCCGGCCGCAGCGCAGACGTGCCCCGCCCCGCTTCGGGCGCGGGCGTGGACCGACCTCGACCGCCGCGCCAGCGCCTCGGACGACTACGCTGAGCGCTCGCTCGACGCGCTCGCGGCGCACCTGCGGCGGACCGCACAGGGCGAGGGCGCCCGCCTTCGGGCCGCGTTCACCTGGGCGGCGACGCACGTCGCCTACGACCACGCCGCCCTCACCGGCCCGCGGCCGAGTCAGGCCGCCGAGACCGTCCTCGCGACGCGCCTCGGCGTCTGCGAGGGCATCGCGCGCCTGACGGTCGCCCTCGCGACGCGCCTCGGCATCGAGGCCGTCGCCGTCGGCGGGTGGGCGACGCCCCCCACAGGGGTCGCGGCCGTCGCGCCGGACGGACTCCACATGTGGGTCGCTGCCCGCGTCGACGGCCGCTGGACGCTCTCGGACCCGACGTGGGCAGCCGGCGCGCCGACGCTTTCGACGTGGTTCGACGTCCCGCCCGACGAGTTTGTCCGCACGCACCTGCCGCAGGAGCCGCAGTGGCAGCTGCTCGCGACGCCGCTCTCGACCGACGACGCCGTCGCGCGGCGCTGGCCGACCGGCGGCTGCCTCGCTGCCCCGTCACGCGACGCGGGACCCGCCCTGGATGCCTTTACAGAAGTCTCGGCCGCGGCCGACGGCCCGCCGTGGCGCGTCGAGCAGAGCGTCCGGTTTCGCGTCTGGGACGCGCCCGAGGCGTTCGCGCGCAACCGCCCCGCGCAGGTCACGGCCGAGGTCGAGGGCGCTGCCGAGGTCGCGCTGTTCGAGGGCACCGTGCTGCGGCAGGCGATGCGCCGCTCGGGTACACGCTGGACCGGCCGCATCCGGCCAGGCATCGGACCGGTCGTGATCGCCGCGCGCCTCGCCCCCGGCGGGCCGTGGCGCATGCTGGACGGCCGGCCGGTCCAGCCGTAGCGGTTAGCTGGCGGGGACAGGGACCACATTCGCGGCCCCGAAGGGCACGGGTGTAACCTCCCGCGAGCGGGGTGCGTCGGGACTGTGACGCCTCCGCTCTCCGATGCCCGCCGACGCCCTCGTCCGTCTCCACGCCGACCTCGTGTACCGCGTCGCGCTGCGCGTGACCGGCACGGCCGACGACGCCGCCGACGCGGCGCAGGAAGCGCTCGTCAAGCTCTGGCGCCACGGCGCGACGGTTCCGGCCGAGCGGCAGCGTGCATGGGCCGCCCGCGTCGCCCGCAACGCCGCGCTCGACCTGCTGCGCCGCCGCGCCGTCCGCCCCCGGACGGCCGACGACGACCTCGACCCCGCCTGTACGTCCGATCTGCCCGACGCCGACGCCGAGACGCGCGACCTCCGCGCGAGCCTCGACGCAGCACTCCAGACCCTCGGCGAGCCGTTCCGCTCGCTCGTCGTCCTCCGCGACGTCGAGGGCCTCGCATACGACGAGATCGCCGAGGCGCTCGACCTGCCGCTCACGACGGTCAAGGTGTACCTCCACCGCGCGCGGGCCCGCCTCCGCGCTGCCCTTCAGACGTCGGTCCCCGACCTGGTGCCATGTCCATGACCTCCTGCTCCGACCTCGACCGGCTCGTCGACGACGCCGTGGCCGGCCTCCCCGGCGCGGCCGAGCGACTCGCCGCTCACGCCGACGCCTGCGGCGCGTGCCTCGCCGAGGCCGACTGCGCACACGCACCGGTCGAGGCCCTCGCACTCCTCGCCGACGACGTCTGCCCGCCGGACGTGCTCGCCGCCGCCCTCGCCGTGGCGGGCGGGCGGGCGCACGACCGCGAGCGGGTCCGCCCCGGCGTGCCCGGTCGGCCGGCAGCGCGCCCGGCGCCAGACCGCACGGCCACGCCTCACCGCCGCCGCACCGCCTGGGCCGCTGTCGGAGCCGCAGCACTCGCCGTCGCGCTGCTCTTCCTCGGGCGCACTTTGCCACAGAGCGAGGCGCCGATGGTGGCCCGGACGACGCAGCCAGCCGCCGGATCGGACTCGGCTCGCACCATCCCGATTCTCACTCCCGTCCCCGAGTCCATCGCCGAGGCGGCTCCGCCTCGTCTGCCCGTGCCGGCCCGCCCCTCGCCGGAACGCCCGGCCTCCGCACGCCCGCCCCGGCAGGCTGCTTCCCCGTCCGCCGGGCCCGCCGCGACGCCCGCACAGACTGAGCCCGCACGGCCCGACCCCGTCCAGCCCGAGGCTGCTCCGCCCGACGTGCTCGTCGCCGTGGCGCCGACGCCGGCCGACTCGGCCGCAGCCCGCTCGGACCTCATGCTCGCCTTCGCCATCGTCTCGCGCGCCCAGCGCACGGCCGATGCGGCCGTCTCGACCGAGCTGCGCCGCGTCTCGGACGCCGTCGAGCCGGCGCTGACGCTCTGACCTCCCCATGACACGCTTTCCAGACACTCCCATGACCCGCTTCCTGCTCGCCCTCGCCCTCGTGGCGATCGCCGCCCCGGCCGCCCTGGCCCAGCCCGCACGCTTCGACCCGACCCGGCTCGACGCCTTCTTCGACCGCCCGCCCAAGGTCGAGGTCAACCTCCGCGGCGCCATGCTCCGCCTCGCCGCCTCGGCGAGCGACGACGACGAGGGCACGGGCGACATGCTCCGCGGCCTTCGCAGCATCCTCGTCCGCGTCTACGCCCTCGACACGGCCCGCGACGGCCTCGTGGAACAGCTCGCGACCGTCGAGCGCGACATGGAGGCCTCGGGCTGGTCCACGCTCGTCCGCGTCCGCCCCGATGGCGAAGACGAGGAAGACGACGTCTGGGTGTACGTCCGCGAGGCCGGCGACGCCTTCGATGGCCTCGCCGTCGTGTCGCTGGACCACGAGAGCGGCGAGGCATCGTTCGTGCTCATCGACGGACCCATCGACCCCGAGCAGATCGGCAACCTCGGCGGCCGCTTCGGCATCCCGGACGTCGACGAGGCGGGCGAGTTCTCGGACGACGAATTAGAGCGGATCGAGGACGAGGCCGAGCGGGCCGGCGAGCAGGCCGAGGCGGAGATCGATCGCGCGGAGGCCGAGTTCCAGCGCTCCGAGGCCGAGTTTCGCCGCTCTGAGGCGGAATTCCAGCGCTCCGAGGCCGAATTCCGCCGTGCCGAGGCGGCGCGGGCCGCAGCGGCCAAGCCCACACGGCCATGACCCGCGTCTCCCTCCTCTTCGCCGCAGCCCTGGTCGCGTCGGGCTGCATGTCGGCCGAACTCGCCCGCGTCCACCGCGATGTCGCGCGCGACGTGCCGGGGCTCACCGGCGGCCACGCGCCCGCCTTCGGGCCGCTCACGATCGGCCTCGCGCGGCGGCTCGTAGACGACCCCGAGACAGCGGCCCTGCTGGCTCACGTCCGCGGCGTCGCCGTCGGGACGTACGCTCTGGACGGCACGCCCGCGGACCTCTCGCTCGGGGAGGCGCGGGCGCGGATCGAGGGGCGCGGCTG
>DASWMO010000221.1:0-7388 GCA_036399715.1 Rubricoccaceae bacterium | reverse complement strand
CCGCGGGCGGCGCGTACCTGCTCATCGGCCGCGCGAGCGCCGGGCGGTCCGCCCTCGCGCTCTCCTGCGCCGCCGCGACGGTCGCGGCCGGCGGGACGGCCCTGCTCATCTCGCCGCGCTCGCCGGACGACCTCGCGGCCGCGGGCACGCCGTCGGGCGTCGATGTGCGCGCGCTCCACGCGACGGGCCGGCTGCGCCTGCTCCGGACGCCCGCCGCGGCCGACCTCGCCGCGCGCGGCAGCGACGGCCTCGACGCGGCCTACCGCGACCTCACGGCGCTCATCGCGGCCGAGCGGCCGGCGCGGGTCGTGATCGAGGACTTTACGCCACTCGTCCAGTTCGACTCGTTCGACCGCTTCCGTGCCGCCCTCGGCGCGCTCGTCGGCGCGCTCCGCGAGGCGGGCGTGACGCTCGTCGTCGGGCTCGGCGAGCCGGCCAACGAGGCGTCCGAGCACCTGATCGCCGTCGTGCGCGAGGCGGTCGATGCGACCCTGACGCTCGTCGTGGATGGCGAGACGCGGCGCCTCGACCTTGCCCGCCGCGCCGACGCGCCCGCAGAAGCCCCCCAGGCCGCAGCACCCGAGTCACCGGGCGGCGACTCGTTGGCGGACGTTCCCGCGGGACCTCCGGCCCCGCCGCTCGTGCTGGCCCCGCCCCCCGCGGCACCTGCGTCGGCGGCCCAGCCGAGGGCGATCCCAGAAACGGCCATCGTCCCGCCACCGGACCCCGACCCGTCGCTCCTCGAACCGGCCGGCGACACGTTCGGGCAGGACCCCGCGCTTCAGATGTTCGAACAGGGCTACCTCGTCGACTCGGGCGCGAGTGGCGTCGTCGGTCATCTTCCGCCGAGCGGTGTGCCGGCCGAGGCCGCCTCCCCCTTCCCGCCGGCCCTCGCACCACCCGAGCCGCCGGCACCGACGCCCGCGTTCGCGCCGCCGTTCTCTCCCCTCGCGGCACCAGCCGCCCCGGTTGCAGCGTCGGCCGACCCGGCGGCCGAGATGCGCCAGACGCTCGACGCGTCGTTCGCTGCCCGGGACGGGGGGACGCCATTCCTCGCCGTCGCCGTGCGGATGGAGGCGGCCGCACCCGAGGGCGCGCACTTTTTCGCCGTCGCCGATGGCCTTCGCCGCGGCCTGAGGCCCGTCGACCGGCTGCTCGTGGACCTGCCGCGGCGCCGCGCCGTCGTCGCCCTGCCGGGCGTCGGCGCCGAGGCGGCAGCGGCCCTGTTCACGAGCCTCCAGGGCCACCTCCGAAGCACACTCGGTCCGGACGCCGAAGCCGTTCTGCGTGCCGTCGGCGCCGTCTCGGTTCCTGACGGCCAGCCGTTCACGTCCACGGCGGACCTGCTCGCGTACGCGTTCGAGTCGTAGCCGGCGCGGCTCGGACCGCGCGTACCGTCTGAATCAGCGCACGGCGCGCTCGCGGCCGAGCGTCTGAACGAGGTCGTCGATGCCGATCGGGCCGTGGCGGTAGAGCAGCGGCTCGCCGTAGGTCGCGCCAATGCGATAGCCGAAGCTGCGCGCGCGGGCCTCGACGAACTGCAGGAAGGCCGGGGTCGAGATGAATGTCTCGGGGCCGTCGTCGCTCGCGCCGAACTGCGTCGCGAAGGCGTGGAGCGCGGCGAGGCGGCGCTCCCAGACCGCCGTCACGTCGACGACGAACGTCGGCTCGAACTCCAGCGTGTTCATGTAGTGCAGCACGTGGCTCGGGCGCCACGGCGCCTGCGGGGCGCCGTCCGTCCCCACCGTTTCGAGGCGCGCGAGGCCGCTCGCGAACAGCGCGTCCACAGTGAGGCGCGCGGCATCGCCGTGGTCGGGGTGCCGGTCCTCGGGCGCGTTAACGAGCACGATGCGGGGCCGGGTCGCACGGACGGCCGCCACGATCGGGCGCTGCGCGGCTTTGGTGTTCCGGATCTCGCCGTCGGGCAGGCCCAGGTTGCGGCGGAACGCGAGCCCGAGCACCTCGGCGGCCGCCGCCGCCTCCGCCGTCCGCGTCTCGGGCGTCCCCCGCGTCCCGAGTTCGCCGCGCGTGAGGTCGAGGATGCCCGTGCGGTAGCCCTGCGCGTTCAGCAGGCACATCGTGCCTCCGATGCTCAGCTCGACGTCGTCGGGGTGGGCGGCGATGGCGAGCACGTCGAGCGGCGCGGTCGGGTCAGCGGAGAGATCGGTCACGGGGTGGCAGGCGGGCGGGCGGCGGAGGATACGTCGGTGACCTCCCCGCCGGGAGCGTGCTACTTTCGCCCGAGCCGGCCCGCTCCTGTATTCGAGCGGCGCGTCCGGTACCAGTCCTCCGTCCGAACTCCAGCACTCGCCCATGTCTGACTCTTCCCCCGACCCGCTGCCCGAGGCAGCGGTCGTCCCCACCGCTGAGACTGCCGCCGGCGCCCAGGCCGCGCTCTTCGTCGACTACCAGAGCCTCCACCATTACCTCAAAGGCCGGACGGACGGCGGCTCGACGGCCGACCTCGCCGGACAACTGTTCTCCGCCCTCCGCGCGCACCTCGCCGAGACGGGCGACCGGATCGTCCGCGGCCGCGCCTACGCGGATTTCGGCGCACTCGATGACCACGCGCGGCACGTCCAGCGCACGCTCTACCTCCACGGCATCGAGCCCGTGTTCGTCCCGGCGACGACGCACCGCAACACGACCGACCTCCAGCTCGCCGTCGACGCCGTCACGGCCTGCCACGCGAGCGCCGAGACGGGCCTGTTCGTGCTCGTCTCCGGCGACCGCGACTACGTGCCCGTCGTGCAGGCGCTCGTCGCCGCCGGGCGCCGCGTGGTCGTGGTCGGCTTCCGCGAGCACCTCTCCCCGCATCTGCTGGAGCACACGCGCGGCGGGCGCTTTGTCGACGCGGCGAGCCTGCTGCCCCATGGCACGCTCGCGCCCGAGCCCGAGGTCGGGACCCCGGTCTCGGTGACCGTTTTCCAGACCGCCCAGGACCCGACGCACGAGACGGCCTACGACGCGCTCGACGTCATCGAGCGCCACTTCGGGCACTACGACGAGATCTACCTCACGCCCTTGCTGCGGCGCCTCTCCGAGGAACTCGGCGACCGCGGCGGCCACGACCCGAAGTCGCTCGTGGCAGACCTCGAAGAGTGCGGGGCCGTCCGCCTGGAGCGCCGCCGCGGCATGCCCTACGACTACACCGTCCTGCTCGTTAACGCCGAGCACCCGGCCGTCGTTGAGATCCGTGAGGAAGTCCACGGTGTCGCGTCGGACACCGACGACGGGCTGCCGTTCGAGGACGAGGTGACGATCTAGCCCCGCTGTCGCGACGCGCGCCCGCGGCGGAGTGGCCTCCCCTCCCAGACGGAAGGGGCCGGGGGAGAATGACCGGCACTCCGCCAGTACCGGACGTTGCCGCACGCACCGCCTCGCCTCGTGCATCCCGCCCGCGCCCGCGGGCGTACGTCTCCCGATCCGATTCCACTGTGACCATGACTGACCTTCCCCCGACGGAGAGCGCTGGCGATGGCGCCGCGACCCCACTCCCCGAGGTGCCGCGCGTGGACGCGCTCACGCCCCGCCAGATCGTCGCTGAGCTCGACAAGTACGTCGTCGGGCAGGCCGACGCCAAGCGGTCCGTGGCCGTCGCGCTGCGCAACCGCTGGCGGCGCCTGCGCGCTCCGGAGGCCATCCGCGACGAGATCGTCCCGGCCAACATCCTCATGATCGGCCCGACGGGTGTCGGCAAGACCGAGATCGCGCGGCGCCTCGCGAAGCTCACCGGCGCGCCGTTCGTCAAGGTCGAGGCGACCAAGTTCACCGAGGTCGGCTACGTCGGCCGCGACGTCGAGTCGATGATCCGCGACCTCGTCGACGGGGCCGTCGCGGCCGCACGCGACGCGCAGGCCGAGCGCGCCCGCGGGGCCGCGGCAGGCCTCGCCGAGGAGCGCCTGCTGGACCTGCTCCTGCCGCCAGCGCCGCGCACGACACCCGGCACGCCGACGTTCGGTTTCACGCCGGCCGCAGTCAAATCCGCGCCCGCTTTCGATCCCGCCTCATCCGAAGCTGCCGCCGAGAACCGGACGCGCGAAAAGCTCCGCGAGAAGCTCCGCGCGGGTGCGCTCGACGCCCGCGAGGTCGAGGTCGAGGTCGCCGCCGAGCGCACGACGAACCTCCAGATGTTCGGCCCGATGGGCATGGAGGAGATGGGCATCAACCTCAACGATATGCTCGGCGGTCTGGGCAAGGCGCGCAAGACGCGCCGCGTGAAGGTCCCCGAGGCGCTCGCGCTCCTCACGACCGAGGAGGCGCAGAAGCTCGTCGACGGCGACGCGGCCCGCGACGAGGCCGTCGCACGCGTCGAGCAGGCCGGAATCGTCTTTATCGACGAGATCGACAAGGTCGCGGCGCGGAATGGCGCGGGCGGGTCCGGGCCGGATGTCTCGCGCGAGGGCGTCCAGCGCGACATGCTGCCCATCGTCGAGGGCTCGACGGTGACGACCAAGCACGGTCCGGTCAAGACGGACCACATCCTCTTTATCGCCTCGGGCGCCTTCCACGTCTCGAAGCCATCGGACCTCATCCCCGAACTCCAGGGCCGCTTCCCGATCCGCGTCGAGCTGGGCTCACTCTCCGAGGGCGACTTCGTCCGCATCCTCACCGAACCCGAGAACGCCCTCCTGAAGCAGTACGCGGCGCTCTTCGCGAGCGAGGGCGTCGAGTTGACCGTCGACGACGAGGCCGTCCGCGAGATCGCGCGCATCGCGACTGACGTCAACGAGTCGGTCGAGAACATCGGCGCGCGGCGGCTGCACACGATCCTGACGACGCTGCTGGACGAGGAGTTGTTCGGCGTGCCGGACTCGCACGACGGGCCCGTCCACGTCACGGGGGCGCTCGTCCGCGAGCGGCTCTCGGCTATCGCCCAGAACCGCGACCTCAGCCAGTTCGTGCTGTGACCCGCCCCGCGGCCGGCGGTGAGGCCGTCGCGGTCGAGACGGCGCCGCTCGCCGACGCCGCGGTGCGGGACGCCTACGCGTCGCTGTGGGCCGAGAGCCCGCAGCGGACGGTCTTCGCCGGTCTCGCCTTCGCCGACGCTGCGTGCGCCGTCTTCGGGCTGACGGGCCGCCTCGCGCTTGGCCGCGACGCCGCCGGACAAGTCGCTATCGGGGCGGTCCTGTTCGAGAAGCGGACGGGTCCGCTGCGCCAGATCGTCGTGCCGCCGCTGACGCCGTACACCGGCCCGATCTTCGCCCGCGATGTCGGGATCGAAAGCTCGGACATCGTTCGTGCCTTTCTCGCGGCCGTCACCGAGGGCGCCGCGTCGGTCGCGTTCCACCTCCCGCCGGCCGTCTCAGACGTGCGCCCCTTCCTCTGGGCCGGCTTCGACGCCGCGCCGCGCTACACGTACTGGGGCGCGTCGGGCCTCGCAACCGCGCCTCCATACGTCCGAAAGATGGTTCGCGAAAACGGCCCGGTTCGCGTTGATGGCTCATCGCGCGAGGCGGGCACGGTGACGTACGCCGATCCGAGTGCAGCGACTGACGTCGTGCGGGCAATGGAGCGGGCTTTCGCACGCCGCGGCGAGCCGATGCCCGTGGATGACGCTCAGGCCGAGCACCTCGTCCGAGCGCTCGCGGAGGCAGGCATCGCGCGCATCGTCGTCGCAGAGACGCGGGGCACGCGCGTCGGGGCCGTCGCGACACTCACGGACGGGCAGACCGGGCATTTCTGGGCGGGAGCGGGCGACCCAGGCCCAGCGATGCTTCTCCTGATGGCGACGACCACCGAGGCGCTCGCTGCGGAAGGCGTCCCCACGTTCGACCTCGTAGGGGCCAACATGGAGCGGATCTCGACCTTCAAGCAGCGGTTCGGGCTGCCACTCGTCGTCCACTACCGCGTCGCGTGGACGGGCGCGCGCGTGCTGAGGCTGCGCAACGCGCTACGGGCCGCGTGACGGGCGCCCGCCGAGCCCTCCAGTCGCGCCTCGCCGCGTGGCGCGGGCGCGCCGTGCTCGCGCCCGTGCTGACGCTCGTCGGCGGGACGGCGCTCGCGCAGGCGGCCGTCTTTGCGGCACGGCCGCTGCTGACGCGGATGTACACGCCCGAGGCGTTCGGCGTGCTCACGCTCGTCACGACCGTCGTGTCGCTGCTGTCGGCCGTCGCGCACGGTGGCTACCGCTACGCCGTCCTGCTGCCCGAAGACGACCGCGACGCCGCCGGCCTCGCCGCACTCGCCCTCGTCGGCGCCTTCGCGACGGCACTCCTGTCAACACTCGGCATCGCCGTCGCCACCTCGGCTGGCTGGACGGCGGGCGAGGCGGCGTGGTGGCTGCTCCCCCCCGCCCTGCTCGCCCTCGACGCCTCGCAGACGTTCGAGACGTGGCTGACGCGCCGCGACCGCTTCTCGGTCGTCTCCGGGAGCCGCATCGGGCAGTCTGCGGCCGTCGTCGCGGTGCAGGTCGCGGGCAGCCTTCTCGGCTGGGCCGCGTCGGGCCTCGTCGCCGGGGCCGCGGCCGGCTTCGCGGTCTCGCTCATCCTCACCGGCGGAGCCGTCTGGCGGGCTGATGGTGCCCTGATCGCGCGCTCGTTCCGAGCCGAGCCCATGCGCGCGCTCGCCCGACGCTACGCGCGGTTTCCGGCATTCTCGGCGCCAGCCGCCGCGCTCAACCTCGCCGCGACGCGCCTGCCGGTCCTGCTGCTCGCGGCGTTCGCGGGGCAGGCCGTCGTCGGACAGTTCGGGGTCGCGTACGGCACGCTCGCGCTTCCGCTCGGCCTCGTGACGGGTGCGGCCGGGCAGGTGTTCTTCGTCCGTGCCGCCGCGGCGGTCCGCGATGGAACGCTGCCCGACCTCACGCGCCGCACGCTGCGCGGCCTGCTCGCCGTGACCGTGTTCCCGAGCCTCGCCGTGATGGCGGCCGGGCCGGACCTGTTCGCGTTCGTCTTCGGCCCGACGTGGCAAACGGCCGGTGAGTTCGCGCGCCTCATCGCCCCGTGGACGCTCGCAGCGTCCGTCGCCGCGCCGATGACGGCGCTGTTCGACGTGCTGGAGCGCCAGCGCGCGGACCTCGGGTTCAGCGTCGCGATGGCGGCCGTGCAGACGGCCGTGCTCGTCGCGGCCGGGCTGACGCAGGACGACCCGCACGGCATCGTCCTCGCGGCGAGCGTCGCCGGGACCGGCCTGCGCGTCGCGCACGTCGGGTGGATGCTGCGCATCGCGAGCGTGCCGGGCACGCCTGTGCTGCGAGATTTCGGGCGGTCCGTCGCGACTGCCGCCCCGCTGGCCGCGCTCGTGTGGGCGGCGGACGCGTGGGGCGGCGGCGCGTGGGCCTTCGCGGCGACGGCCGCCGGCGGACTCGCGACGCTCGCCCTCGCCGCCCGCCAGCGGAACGAGTAGCGTCGCAGCAGCCCGCCGGCGGGCTCAGAGAATTGAGCGGA
>DASWMO010000220.1:0-7250 GCA_036399715.1 Rubricoccaceae bacterium | reverse complement strand
GGATGGGCGGAAGGCGCGCACGGTTACCTAGAACGGGTGCAGATACTCCCCGAGCGCCAGCCCCTCCCCAGCCGTCATTCCCGCGCAGGCGGGAATCCACTCGGTCTCGGGCGTCCGATGGATCCCCGCCTGCGCGGGGATTACGGTGGTTCGGAGTTTCCGCACGGAACTAGGACGCGTTGCGGAGGCGGCTCGGCGTCGCAGCAGGCGCCGGCCTCGTCGTCGGCTTCTTGGCCACCGCCTTCTTGACGGCGGGCTTTTTCGCGGCCGGCTTCTTGGCAGCGGGCTTCTTGGCCGCCGGCTTTTTCGCTGCCGGCGCCTTCTTCGGGGCAGGCGCGCCTGCCTTGTCGGTGATAATCGCGACGGCCTCCTCCAGCGTGATCGCGTCCTTGTCGATCTCCTTCGGGATCGTCGCGTTGGTCTTCTCGTGCTTCACGTACGGCCCGTAGCGCCCTTCGAAGACCTCGACCGGCGAGCCCGTCACCGGGTGGTCGCCGAGGCGGCGCAGCGGGGCGTTCTTCTGCGCCTTCTGGGCGATCAGTTCGAGCGCGCGCTCCAGCGAGACTGTGTAGATGTCGTCGTCCGAGCCCGCCTTGAGGCTCGCGAACGTCCGCTCGTGCTGGACGTACGGCCCGAAACGGCCCATGTTGGCGAGGATCGGCTTGCCCGTCTCGGGGTGCTCCCCGACCGTCCGCGGCAGGATCAGGAGCCGAACGGCCATGTCTAGGTCGACGGCGTCAAGCGGCGTGCCTTTCTCCAGCGACGCCCGCTTGGGCTTCGGCGCACCCTTAGCGGCCTTGGTGCCCGGAGCCAGCTCGTCGTCCTCGCCGAGCTGAACGTACGGGCCGTAGGGCCCCTGCTTGAGCAGGATCGGGAGGCCCGCCTCGGGGTGGATTCCCACGACGCGCTCGTCGCCGCCGGCGTCAAGGAGGGCCTCGATGTCCTCGCGCGTGAGGTCGGCCGGGATGGCGTCCGGCGGGAGCGAGCCGCGCTTGGTCTCGTCCTCGGGGTTGGCCGCGTACGGCCCGTAGCGGCCGACGCGGACGACATACGGCGCCCAGCGGGCGTGGCGGATCGTCGAGATCTCGCGCGGGTCGATGGCGTCGTTGCCCGCCGCGACCTGCGCTTCCAGGCCCTCGGCGCCGTTGAAGAAGCGTTCGAGGTACGGCCGCGTCTGCTCGTCGCCGCCCGCGATCTCGTCCAGCTCGGCCTCCATGCGCGCCGTGAACTGCGTGTCGACGAGGCGCTCGAAGTTTTTCTCCAGCAGGTTCGTCGTTGCAAACGCCGTGAACGTCGGGACGAGCTGATTGCCGACGCGCGTGACGTAGCCGCGGAAGACGATCGTGTCGAGGATCGACGCGTACGTGGACGGCCGGCCGACGCCCTCGGCTTCGAGCTTCTGCACGAGCGAGGCGTCGGTGTAGCGGGCTGGCGGGCGCGTGTGGTGCGTCTCCGCCTCGACCGAGCGGCAGGCCGGGCGGTCGCCGACAGCGAGTGCCGGCAGTGGGTTGTCGCGGTCGTCGAGCGCGGCCGACGGGTCGTCGCGGCCCTCGACGTACGCCCGGAAAAAGCCTGGGAACTCGACGACCTGTCCCGAAGCGCGGAACGTTGACGCGTCCGCGGTGCCCTCGCTCGCGAGAACCGTCGCGCGCGTCTGGAGCAGCCGTGCGTCCGCCATCTGGGACGCGACGGTCCGCTTCCAGACGAGGTCGTAGAGCGCGCCCTCGTCGCCCGAGAGGCCGATCTCGCTCCGGGTCCGCATCTGCGTGCCCGCCGGGCGGATCGCCTCGTGCGCCTCCTGCGCGTTGCGGACCTTGGCCGAGAACTGCCGCGGTGCCGGGCTCAGGAACTCCTTGCCGTAACGCCGCTCGACGGCCGTGCGGGCCGCGTCGAGCGCCTCCTGCGAGAGTGTCGGCGAGTCCGTTCGCATGTAGGTGATGTGGCCCTGCTCGTAGAGCTTCTGGGCCGTCTGCATCGTCCGCCGCGCGCTCATGCCGAGCTTGCGGTTGGCCTCCTGCTGGAGCGTGGACGTGATGAAGGGCGCGCCGGCCTTGCGGGTCGCCTTCTTCTGCTCGACCGTCGCGACGCGCCACGGGCCGTCTTTGAGCCGCGCGGCCAGCCCGGCAGCATCCTCGGGCGACATCATGAGCGCCTCGCGGGCGGCGGGCTTGAGCGTGCCCGTCTTCTCGTCGAAGTCCTTGCCCGTCGCGAGGCGCTGCTCGCCGCGGTGCGTCATCTTGGCCTCGAAGCGCGTTCCACCCTGTTCGAGCGTCGCTGAGAGGTCGGTGTAGGCCGCCGAGACGAAGTCTAGACGCTCCCACTCGCGCTCGACGAGCACGCGGACGGCGACGGACTGCACGCGGCCGGCCGAGAGCTTCGGCGCCACCTTGCGCCAGAGCACAGGCGAGACCGAGTAGCCGACGAGGCGGTCCACGATGCGCCGCGCCTCCTGCGCGTCGACGAGGCGCGTGTCGAGGTCGCGGGTCTCGTCGAGCGCGCGCAGGATGGCCTCCTTGGTGATCTCGTGAAAGACCATCCGCTTCACGGGCACCTTGGGGTTGAGCACCTGCAGGAGGTGCCAGCCGATGGACTCGCCCTCGCGGTCCTCATCGGTCGCGAGGTAGAGCTCGTCGGCGTCCTTGAGGGCGTCCTTGAGCATCTTGACCGTCTTGCGCTTGTCCGCGGGGACGACGTAGAGCGGCGCGAAGCCCTCGGCGACGTTGACGCCGAGGCGCGCCCACTTCTCGCCCTTGACGCCGGCGGGGATCTCGGCCGCCGACGACGGCAGGTCGCGGACGTGCCCCATCGAGGCCTCGACCTGGTAGCCGGCCGGGAGAAACTTGCGGATCGTGCGGGCCTTCGTGGGGGACTCGACGACGACGAGGCGCTTCATACAGGGGGAGTGTTCGCGTACGGCCAAGCTAGCGCCTCCGCGTGACGACAGCGGGTCAGCGGGCTGGACGCGTCGCCTGCTACGCCTCGCCGCGCTTGAACGCCGACGCCGCGAGCGCCCCTACGCCTGCCCCGATCACTGCGGCAAGGAGTGCCGACAGTGCGATGGCAACAACGGGGTTGCTCATCATGCCGGTCGAGGCCGACGCGAGCGCTTCGGTCACCTGCGCCGGGTCCATTCCCATTTCGATCATGTTAGCCCGCTGGATCTCAATCTGCTCGGCCTGATCTGGCAGCGCGTTCACGGCCATGAGCGCCTGCGTCACGATGCCCGACAGGAGCGCTCCGGCCAGGCCAGCGATCGCGCCGAGGCCTGCACCCTCACCTGCGAGCAGCGTCCGCCGGTGCGTCGAAGCATAGTGCCACACGGCGATGCCCGGCCCGAGAACGATGACGCCGCACAGGCCGCAGAGGCTCGCGTACATCGCGGCCCCGCCGAGGCGAAACGTCAGAAACGTCAGCCCGACGCCGACGACCGTGTACACGGCCGCGCCGAGGGCAACAGAAGGAGTCTTGGATGGCATTACGAGGGGTGGGGTGAGGGAATGGCGCGCCGCGGCGCGCAGAAAGCCACGGCGAGCAGGAGGCCTGCCGTGACGCCGAAGATGGCGCCCGTCGCGAGCCGCGATGCCGCCGTGTTGGCGAGGACGCCCGACACGCCGAGCAACCAATCGGTCGCCGTCGGGAGGGCCGCAAGCGTGAGGACTGTAAGCGGATGCCGGGGTGCCAGCGTCCGCAGCACGCCGGGAAGCAGCGGCCCGGCGGCCACGCCCGCGGCCAGTCCGGCGACGATCCCGAAGCAGCGGTGGCACAGCGCAAACGGAACGCCGTGCGCGTGTGGCGACCGGTCGGCGATCTGGTGGCAGAACGGCGCGAAGCCTTCGTAGACGAGCGCGCCCGCCTCAAACCCGAGGAGCGGGGGCGACGCGGCAAGCGCCACGACGAGCGCCGCGATCACCGCGGCGAGGGCCCACCCGGGCGAGAGCAGATCGGCGGAACGGCGCATCCCTGAACCTACCGCCCCCACCCTGCCCCGGGTTCGGGACTCGGCATGCCTCTACGCGCAACCTTAATGCGCTCCACCGGATCAGGCCGCAGGATTCGACGTTTCGGGTTGGCACTCTCACGGCGAGAGTGCTAAGCTCTCGCCCGCCCACCCTCTCGGGCATCTTTCCACTCAACCCAACACGCATCATGGCATCGATCAAGCCGATCGGCGACCGCGTCGTCGTCAAACCGCAGGAGGCCGAGACCCAGACCGCCTCAGGCCTCTTCATCCCCGACACCGCGAAGGAGAAGCCCATGCGCGGCACGGTCGTCGCGGCCGGCCCGGGCAAGACCGAGAACGGCACGCACGTCGAGATGACCGTCGCCGAGGGCGACACGGTCCTCTACGGCAAGTACGCCGGCACCGAGATCACGATCGATGGCGACGACGTGCTCATCATGCGCGAGTCCGACATCCTCGCTGTCGTCAACGCCTAAATCCAACGTGGCCGTGTGGTGATCGGGATACAGGCCAGACGCCCGTCCCGAGAACCCCTCACCCCCAACCCAACAGAAAATGTCCAAGCAGATTACGTTTGATGCAGAGGGCCGGAACCAGCTCAAGGCTGGCGTCGACGCGCTCGCTAACGCCGTCAAGGTGACCCTCGGGCCCAAGGGCCGCAATGTCATCATCGAGAAGAAATTCGGCGCCCCGACCGTCACCAAGGACGGCGTAACAGTCGCCAAGGAGATCGAGTTGGAGGACAAGATTGCCAACGTCGGCGCGCAGATGGTCAAGGAGGTCGCCTCCAAGACGTCCGACGTGGCCGGTGACGGCACGACGACGGCGACCGTCCTTGCGCAGGCGATCATGACGCAGGGCCTGCGCAACGTCACGGCCGGCGCCAACCCGATGGACCTCAAGCGCGGCATCGACAAGGCGGTGGTCGCCGTCGTCGCCGAGCTCAAGAACATCTCCCGCGAGGTCGGTGGCAAGTCCGAGATCGCCAACGTTGGCATGATCTCGGCCAACAACGACGTCGAGATCGGCGACCTCATCGCGGACGCGATGGACAAGGTCGGCAAGGACGGCGTGATCACAGTCGAGGAGGCAAAGGGCACCGACACGACGCTCGACGTCGTCGAGGGCATGCAGTTCGACCGCGGCTACCTCTCGCCGTACTTCGTGACCGACCCGGACAACATGGAGGTGATCCTCGAGGACGCGCTCGTGCTCGTCCACGACAAGAAGATCTCGGCCATGAAGGACCTCCTCCCGACGCTGGAGAAGGTCGCGCAGATGGGCGCACCGCTGCTCATCATCGCCGAGGACATCGACGGCGAGGCCCTTGCGACCCTCGTCGTGAACAAGCTCCGCGGCACGCTCCGCGTCGCCGCCGTGAAGGCGCCGGGCTTCGGCGACCGCCGCAAGGCCATGCTTGAGGACATCGCGGTCCTGACGGGCGGCACGGTCATCGCCGAGGACGCGGGCTACAAGCTCGAGAACGCGACGCTCGAGTCGCTCGGCCGCGCCAAGCGGATCGTCATCACCAAGGACAACACGACGCTCGTCGACGGTGCTGGCGACCAGGAGGGCATCACGAGCCGGATCAACCAGATCAAGGCGCAGGTCGAGACCACGACGTCCGACTACGACAAGGAGAAGCTCCAGGAGCGCCTCGCGAAGCTCTCGGGCGGCGTCGCGGTCCTCAAGATCGGCGCCTCCACGGAGCCCGAGATGAAGGAGAAGAAGGCCCGCGTCGAGGACGCGCTCCACGCGACGCGCGCAGCGGTCGAGGAGGGCATTGTCCCCGGCGGCGGCGTCGCGCTCGTCCGCGCCATTTCGGCCCTCGACGGCCTCGAAGGCGACAACGAGGACCAGAAGGCGGGCATCCAGATCGTGCGCCGCTCGCTCGAGGAGCCGCTCCGGATGATCGTCAACAACGCCGGGCTCGAGGGCTCGGTCGTCGTCCAGAAGGTCAAGGACGGCACGGGCGCGTTCGGCTTCAACGCCCGCACGGAGGAGTACGGCGACCTGCTCGAGATGGGCGTCGTCGACCCGACGAAGGTCACGCGCACGGCGCTCGAGAACGCGGCCAGCGTCTCGGGCCTGCTCCTGACGACCCAGGCGGTCATCGTCGACAAGCCGGAGCCGGAGTCGCCGATGGGCGGCATGGGCGGCGGCGGTGGGATGGGCGGCATGGGCGGCGGGATGGACTTCTAGGTCCGGCCTGCGTCTGACGCCCCGTGCGTCTCGCTCTGCGGGCGGCTCTCCTTCGGGAGGGCCGCCCGCTTACGTTCTAACAGACGCTCCAGCTACGCCTCTTCGTTCACGCCCGATGCGCTCCCTCCTCTCGCTCGTGCTCGCGGTCGGCCTCGCGTCGTGCGTGCCCTCCCCGCCCCGCCCGACCTCCGCAGTCCGGTCGGACGAACGCCCCGACGTGTCCGCGGCCGACCTCGAACGGGGCGTGCACGCGGCAACGAACGCGGCCCGGCGCCGCGAGCGCCTCGGCGTGCTCGGGACCGACGGCGCTCTCGCAGCGGTCGCGCGGCGGCACAGCGCTGACATGGCACGGCTCGGCTTTTTCAACCACATCGCGCCCGACGGGTCTGATGCGAACGCCCGCGCCGCCAGCAGCGGGCTGGCGTGCCGCGTGACCGAGGGCAACCAGATGTTTACCGGGTTCTCGGAAAACCTCGCGCAGGTCTGGCTCTACAGCCGGTGGACCGAGACGCGGACGGCGATCGGCACCCGGCGGATGTACGACTGGCTCTCACGCGACGAGGTGGTCGCCGAGACGGTCGACGGGTGGCTCGCGAGCCCCGGCCACCGCCGCAACCTGCTGCTCCGCCATGCGACGCGCGAAGGCGTCGGCGTCGTCATCGGAGCGGACGGGCAGGTGTTCGTGACCCAGTTGCTCTGCTAGCCGAAACGCCGAACGATCAGTGCGCCATCTCGCGGGGGCGGGCGTCGGCCTGATCAGCCCGGCGCGGCGGCGGGCCGAGGCGGAACGTCCGCGAGACGCTCCCAGGCTTCGGCCGAACCAGAACGGGATGGCCGGCCCCTTTCCGACGCCGCGCGAGGCGCGACAACGACCGCACACGCGGCCCGAACCGCCGCCACAGCACGTAGGTCACGGCGGCCTTGACGGCATAACCGACGAGGATCAGGGCAACGTGCGCGGCAGTCATCGAACGGCGAGCGGGGGCCTCTCGTATCGTCCGGTAGACGGGCCGCCTAACGCCGCGGGTCCATATAACGCCCGATTCAGCGCGTCTTCCCGAACTCTGCCGCACGCCGCACATTTCCG
>DASWMO010000219.1:0-10581 GCA_036399715.1 Rubricoccaceae bacterium | reverse complement strand
GCTCGACCAACTGTCGAGCGGGCGCGGAAACCTCGCAGAGCCGCCTCAGCGCGGCGTCCTGCCGATGCGGCGGTACCAGTCGATGAGCGACTCGCCGTCGCGGCGCGCGGGGGGATCCGCGCGGCGGTCTCCGTCGCGGGTCGCGGCGGGCGCGGTGCGGCGGTCGCTGTCGCGAGTCGCGCCGTCTCGTTCCCCGTCGTCTCGGCCGCGGTCGTCGTACCGGCGATCGTCCTGGCCATCGTACCGGCGGTTGTAGTCGCGGTTGTCGTACCGGCCGCCAGCGCGGACATAGCGGCGGTACAGGTCGGCGTCTTGGCGGTCGAGGAGGCGCTCGATGTCGCGGTCGGCGGTCGTCCAGAAGGCGCGCGCAGCGCGGCTGTCGCCCGAGAAGCGGCGCGGGAACGGGTACACGGCCTGATGGTCGCGCGGCGACGTGCGCTGGAGCAGGCGCGCCGTGCGGTCCGTGAGCAGGTCGCGGATGCGGCGCTCCTGCGCGCTGCCGATGCGCAACGCGTCGTCGACGCGGCGGGCGTAATCGGCTGCGTCGGATGTGATGCGCCGGTACTCGGTCGTGCGCGCGTAGTCGTCGGTGCGCTCGTAGCGGTCGCGCGACGTGCTGCCCGGGATGCGGTTGTACACGTCTTGCGCGTAGCCGAGCTCGGAACAGCCGGCGAGGGCGACGACGGCAGCCGTGAGGAGGATCAAGCGGGACATGGCAGCAATGGAAGGTGGGAACGTGCGCCGGGTGCTGCGCCACAGGAAAGGCCGCCTCCGGGGCGGCTCACGTCACATTTCCGTTCCAACTGCCGTGCCAGCACGCCCGAGGCGCCGGTTTGGGCCCTCAGCCACGCCGAGGCGGCTCGCGGCGTCTTCGACGGTAGACACCCATGCCGCCCGGTGCCTACGCCTCGGCATCCTCGGGCTCATCCTCCTCGACCTCGTCCGGCTCGACCTCGTCACCGGCGACGCCGAGGAGCGCGTCGAGGTCGATCTCGCGCACGCGCAGGCCGCTGTCCGTCGACGTCGCCGCGCGGTCGAGCTCCTCGCGCAGGAACGGCGCCGTCGGCGAGTCCGCGATGCCCTCGGGCGGGCCGGCGTAGAGGACGCGCCCGCCGCCCGCCCCGCCGGCCGGGCCCATGTCGAGGATCCAGTCGGCCTGCTTGGCGACGTCCATGTTGTGCTCGATGACGAGGACCGTGTTGCCGCGGTCCACGAGTGCTTGCAGCACGACGAGCAGGTGTCGGACGTCCTCGAAGTGGAGGCCCGTCGTGGGCTCGTCGAGGATGTAGAGCGTCTGGCCCGTGCCAGGGCGCGAGAGCTCGCGCGCGAGCTTGACGCGCTGCGCCTCCCCGCCCGAGAGCGTCGTCGCCTGCTGCCCGAGGCGGAGATAGCCCAGCCCGACGGCGTCGAGCGTCCGCAGGATGCGGCTCATGCGCGGCACGGCGTCGAAGAACGTGACGGCCTCGGCGATGGGCATGTCGAGCGTCTCGGCGATGGACTTGCCCTTGTACCGGACGGAGAGCGTCTCGGCGTTGTAACGCCGGCCCTTGCACGTCTCGCAGGCGACGTAGACGTCGGGCAGGAAGGTCATTTCGAGCTTCATGATGCCCGCGCCCTTGCACGTCTCGCAGCGCCCGCCCTTGACGTTGAACGAGAAGCGGCCGGGCTTGTAGCCGCGGATGATCGACTCGGGCAGGCGCGCGTAGAGGTCGCGGACGAGCCCGAAGAGCCCCGTGTACGTCGCGGCGTTGGAGCGCGGCGTCCGCCCGATCGGCGACTGGTCGATCGTAATAATCTTGTCGACGAGGTCGAGGCCGTGCACGTCGCGGAACGGGAGCGGGACGCCCGTCGCGTTGTGGTGGTGTGCGGCGAGGACGGGGGCGAGCGTCTGGTTGATGAGGCTGGACTTGCCCGAGCCCGAGACGCCCGTCACGACGGTCAGCGTCCCGAGCGGGATCTCGGCCGTCACGTCCTGCAGGTTGTGCCCGCGCGCGCCCTCGATCCGGATGACGCCGCCCGTCCCCGGCCGACGCTCGCCGGGGGCGGGCGTCGGGACGCTCCGGGCGCCGGTGAGGTAGGCCGTCGTGAGCGACTCGCGGACACTGGACCCGTCGCCGGATCCACTTTCCAGCGCGGCGTACAGCACGTCGGGCGGACCGGCGGCGAGAACTTCGCCGCCGTACTCGCCCGCGCCCGGCCCGATATCGACCACGAAGTCGGCCGCCTCGATCATCTCGCGGTCGTGCTCGACGACGAGGACCGAGTTGCCGAGGTCGCGGAGGGCCGTAAGGCTCGCGATGAGCTTGGCGTTGTCGCGCGGGTGCAGGCCAATGCTCGGCTCGTCGAGGACGTAGAGGACGCCCGTGAGCTGCGTCCCGATCTGTGTCGCGAGGCGGATCCGCTGGCTCTCGCCGCCCGAGAGCGTCCGCGCCTGGCGGTCCAGCGTGAGGTAGTCCAGCCCGACGCCGACGAGGAAGCCGAGGCGCTCGCGGATCTCCTTGACGATGGGCTCGCCAATGGTCGCCTGCCGACCGGTCAGTTCGAGCGCGTCGAACCACGCGACGAGGCTCTGGAGGTCCATCCGGACGAGGTCGGCAATCGACTGGTCGCCCTCGTACGTGTGCGTGTTGCCGACGCGGAAGCTCAGGCTCTCGGGCTTCAGGCGGCCGCCGCTGCAGACCGTACACGGCCGCATTCGCGTAAACGCGTCGGCCCAGGCGCGCTGTGTGGCGCTCGTCGTCGTGCTCGCCGTGTGCTCGATGTGGCCGACCACGCCGCCGAAACGGTGCTGGTACGCGACTGTCCGGCCCTTGTAGGTGTACGAGACGTCGAACAGCTCCTCCCCCGCCCCGTCGAGGATCACGCCGCGCTGGCTGTCGCTCAGGGACTCGAACGGGACGTCGAACGGGATCTCGTAGCGGGCCGCGACGGCGCGGAGCTGGGCGAACACCCACACGTCGCGTGGCATGCCGACCGGGGCGAGGGCGCCTTCGGCGATGGACTTTGCCGCGTTCGGAACGACGAGGTCCGGGTCGATCTCCTTGCGCACGCCGAGACCGTTGCACGCCGGGCACGCGCCGTAGGGGCTGTTGAACGAGAACGTGTTCGGGCTCGGGTCGTCGTAGCTGATCCCGTCTTCGGGAGACGTGAGGTGGCGCGAGAAGAGACGGTCCCCCATCTCGACGGCGGGCGTGCCGTCGGCCACGTCGCCCGAGCCGACGGCCGCGACGTGCGCGATGAGCGTCCCGCCGCCCATGCCGAGCGCGATCTCGACGGCGTCGGCGATGCGCGAGCGGATGCCCTCACGGACGACGAGGCGGTCCACGACGACCTCGACGTCGTGCGTCTTGTAGCGGTCGAGCTGCATCCCGGGCGCGATCTCGCGCATCTCGCCGTCCGTGCGGACGCGCTCGAAGCCCTGCTTGGCGATCTGTTCGAAGAGGTCGCGGTAGTGGCCCTTGCGGCCGCGCACGACGGGCGCGAGGATCACGACGCGCGTGCCCTCGGGGAAGGCCGCGACGGCGTCGATGATCTCGTCGTCGGACTGGCGGCGCATCGGCCGGCCGGACGTGTACGCGTACGCGTCCGAGGCACGGGCGTAGAGCAGGCGCAGAAAGTCGTAGATCTCCGTCACCGTCCCGACCGTGCTTCGCGGGTTGCGGCCGACGGTCTTCTGCTCGATCGCGATGACCGGCGAGAGGCCGTCGATGAGGTCCACGTCGGGCCGCTCCATCACGCCGAGAAACTGGCGCGCGTAGGCCGAGAGCGACTCCATGTAGCGCCGCTGGCCTTCGGCGTAGATCGTGTCGAAGGCCAGCGAGGACTTGCCCGAGCCCGAGAGGCCCGTGATGACGACGAGCTGCCCGCGCGGGATGTCGAGGTCGACGCTCTTGAGGTTGTGCTCGCGTGCGCCGCGGATGGTGATCCGGTCGTCCATTCGGGGTCGGTGTCCGTTCGGGTGAGTACCGGCCCCACGTGGCGCCGTTCCTCTCCACGAACGCCTCGGGCAGTGCCGGCGGTGCGTCACCGCCGAGCCCTCACGGGCATCCGCCGTACCTGGACGCTCCGCCAGGCAGTCGATCAGCGGCGCCGTACATCGAATCAGCGGCCCGTGCAGCCAATCGGCGGCGCCCCGCACTGCCTCAATGGCAGGTTACACGGCTTCACTGGCAGCGTGCAGCAGTTCAGCGACCTGTGCAGCGGTTCAGCGGCCCGTGAAAGGATTCAATGACAGCGTACACCGCCTCAATGGCAGCGCGCAGCGATTCAGCGGCTTGTGAAACGATTCAGCGGCATCGCGCAGCGGATCGGGGCCGGCGGTTACAGGCCCGACGAGACGATGGGCATCTCGTCGGCGGTCTGCCACGGCACCTCAGGCCACCACCGCTCGACCGGCGGCGGGTCGGTGGGCTCGACGCTCGCGCCGGGGCGGGGGACGGCGACGCGGACACCCGCCGCCTCGGCGGCGACGAGGAGGCGCTCGACGGGCTCGGTCCAGCCGTGGAAGGCGAGGTTGAACGTCGCCCAGTGGACGGGCATGAGGAGGCCGCCGCGGGCGGCGAGGTGCGCCTGCACGGCCTGCTCGGGGCCCATGTGGACGTCCGGCCACGCCGCGGAGTAGGCCCCGATCTCGACGAGGGCCGCGTCGAACGGGCCGAGGCGCTCGCCGACGCGGGCAAAGTCCGGGCTGAAGGCGCCGTCGCCGGTCGAGTAGACGCGGTGGCGGTCGCCGACGAAGGCCCAGCCGGACCAGAGCGTTCCGTCGCGGTTCGTCAGGCCGCGGCCCGAGAAGTGGCGCGCGGGCGTGCAGACGAGGCGGACGCCGCCGACGGTCGTCTCGTCCCACCAGTCGAGTTCGGTGATGCGCTCCGGGGGCACGCCCCACCGCTCCAGGTGCGCCCCGACACCGAGCGGCGCAATCCAGCGCGGCACGCGGCCGGCGAGGCGCCGGACGGTCCCCATGTCGAGGTGGTCGTAGTGGTCGTGCGAGAGCACGACGGCGTCGAGATCGGGCAGACTGTCGAGCGGGAGCGGGGGCTCGAAAAAGCGCGCGACGCCGAAGGCGCGGCCGGGCGAGGCCGTCGGGCCGAAGACGGGATCGGTGAGAAAGCGCCGGCCCTCGATCTCGATGAGCGTCGTGGAGTGCCCGAGCCACGTCAGACGCAGGTCGCTCGGGGCGTCGAAGTCGGCCCGCGTGCGCGTCACGGTCGGGACCGGCGCGGTCGGGGTGCGGACGGCGCGGCCCGTCGTCCAGAAGTCCAGGATCGTCCGGGCCGAGGGCGAGGTGAGCGCGGGCAGGGCGTTGCGGAAGCGTCCGCCGTGCCAGTTCGGCGAGGCCTGCATCCGGGCGAGGCGCGCGCCGCGGGGCGTCCCGCCGAAGATGGGCAGGGCGAGAGCGCCGGCGGCAGAACCGGCGGCCGCGAGGGCGCCGACCGCGACGCGTGAGGGGGTAGGCATCGGGTCAGACGGGCGCGAGCGTGGGGATCGTCTCGGCCATGACGGCGGCCTTGGCGGCGTCCGCCGCCGCGTCGGGCGACGAGACGGCGTCGGGCGGGAGCGGCTCGGACCACGCGCGGCCGTCGGCGGCGAGCATGCGGTCCGAGGCAGCGGGGCCCCACGTGCCGGCGGCGTAGTTGGGAAGCTCGGCGGGCGGCGTCGCGGCCCACGTCTCCAGGATCGGGTCCACGACGCGCCACGCAGCTTCGACCTGGTCTGAGCGCATGAACAGCGTCGCATCGCCCTCGATGGCGTCGAGCAGGAGCGTCTCGTAGGCCTCGGGCGGCGTGCCGCCGTAGGTCTCGTCGTAGTCGAATCGGAGCGAGACCGGGTGGAGGGCCATGTGCGGGCCGGGGCGCTTGGTCTGAAAGCGCAGCACGATGCCCTCGTCGGGCTGGATGCGGAGGACGAGGCGGTTGGGCCGCCACGCCTCGTCGGAGCCGAGCGGGAAGGAGCGGTGCGGTACGGGCCGGAACTCGACCGAGACCTCGCTCACGCGCCGCGGGAGTCGCTTGCCGGTCCGGAGGTAGAACGGCACGCCCTGCCAGCGCCAGTTGTCGACCTCGAGCTTGAGCGCCGCATACGTCTCGGTCGTCGACTCGGGCTTCACGTCGGGCTCGGCGCGGTAGCCCTGGACCGTCTTTCCGTCGATGTAGCCCGGCCCGTACTGCCCACGCACGGCGACTTCGTGGACGCGGTCCGGCGTCACGGGCCGGATCGCGTGCAGGACGTCGACCTTTTTGGAGCGCACCTCGTCGGCGTCGAACGAAACCGGCGGCTCCATCGCGACGAGGCAGAGAACCTGGAGCAGGTGGTTCTGGACCATGTCGCGGAGCGCGCCCGAGGTCTCGTAGTACCCGCCGCGGTGCTCGACGCCGACGGTTTCAGCGACCGTGATCTGGATGTTGTCGACGTAGCGACGGTCCCACACGGGCTCGAAGAGCGTGTTCGCGAAGCGGAGCGCGAGCACGTTCTGGACGGTCTCTTTGCCGAGGTAGTGGTCGATGCGGTAGATCTGGCACTCTTTCGCGACGGCGCAGAGCATCCGGTCCAGTTCTTTCGCGCTCGCGAGGTCGTGCCCGAACGGCTTCTCGATCACGATCCGGTCGCGGTCCGAGTCGGCGAGCAGGCCGGCTGCGCCCAAGCCGCCGGCGATGTGCGAGACGAGGAACGGCGCGACGGAGAGGTAGAACACGCGGTCCGGGCGCGGGCCGTCTCCGGCGAGCGTGTCGAGCGTCTCGGCGAGGTGCGTGTAGGTCTCGGTCGCCGTTGCGTCGCCCTGGAGGTAGACGAGGCTCGCGGCGAAGGCCGCTTCCGTGTCATCAGCCTTCTTGGGCGCGGCGAGGGCGCGGAAGGCGTCGTCGTCCATCTCCTTCCGGTCCACGCCGACGACCGAGACATGCTCGGGGAGATGGCCGGCGCGGTGGAGTGCGCGGAGGGCCGGAAGCAGTTTGCGGTGCGCGAGGTCGCCCGCGGCGCCGAAAAGGACGATCTGGACGGCGGGTGGAAGGGCGGGCATCGGGCGGCAGGAAAGAGAGTCGGAAGCGCCGCGCCGGTAGGTGCGCGGCGCGGTCATCCGGGAGTGGCGGCGCTGGGGACTAGAGCCCGGCGGGGAGCCACTGGGCGTGGAAGGTGCCCTCGCGGTCGGTCCGCTCGAACGTGTGCGCGCCGAAGTAGTCGCGCTGAGCCTGGACGAGGTTGGCCGGCAGCCAGGCGGATCGGTAGCTGTCGAGGTAGTCCAGCGAGGCCGAGAGCGCGGGCGTCGGGATGCCAGCGCGGGCGGCCTGCGCGACGGCTTCGCGAAGGCTCTCCTGGCTCCGTCGGACCTCCGCCGTGACCGCCGGCGCGACGAGCAGGTTCGGGACGTCGGGCTGCTCCGCGAACGCGGCGCGGAACGTCTCCAGCATGGCCGCGCGGATGATGCACCCGCCGCGCCAGATCCGCGCAACCTCGCCGAGGTCGAGATCGAACGCGTAGGCGTCGCTAGCGGCACGCAGAAGGGCGAAACCCTGGGCGTAGGCGACGTGGAAGGCCGCATGGAGTGCGCCTTCGAGGGCGTCCACGAGCGCGTCGCGGCCCCCGCCAACGTGCCGGTCGGGCTCGCCGAGCAGAGCAGCGGCGGCAACGCGCTCAGACTTGAGGGCCGAGAGGTAGCGCGCGCTCACGGCGGCGTCGATGGTCGGGACCGGCACGCCGAGGTCGAGCGCGTCCTGGCTCGTCCACTTGCCGGTCCCCTTCTGCTTGGCCGTGTCGGCGATGGCGTCGAGGAGATAGCGGACCTCGGCGGGCGTGGCCGCGTCGCCGAGGCCGGCCGCGGCCGTCGCACCGGCGATGCCGCCCGTGCCCGGGGCGTCGGTCGAGTGCGACTCGGCCCCGAGGGCCTCGTGCGGTGTGCTCGCGCCCGACGCGGCCGGGTCGACGGCCGTCGTGTCGGGGTGGTCGAAAATGTCGGCCGTGATCTCGACAAGGAAGGACTGGAGCGGGCCTTCGTTCCAGCGCGTGAAGACGGCGGCGAGGTCGAGGTTGCCCAGTCTCGCACCGCGCTTGAGCAGGTCGTACGCCTCGGCGATGAGCTGCATCAGCGCGTACTCGATGCCGTTGTGGACCATCTTGACGTAGTGGCCCGCGGCCCCGGCGCCGAGGTGCGCCACGCACGGCTCGCCGTTCACGCGCGCGGCCATGCGCTCCAGGACGGGCGCGACGCGCGCGTACGCCTCGGGGGGGCCGCCGGGCATCATGGACGGCCCGCGGCGCGCGCCCTCTTCGCCACCCGAGACGCCCATGCCCATAAAGTGCAGCCCGAGCGCGTCCATCTCGGCCTGCCGGCGCTGGGTGTCCTTGAAGAACGAGTTGCCGCCGTCGATGAGCAGGTCGCCGGGCGTGAGGTGCGGCGCGAAGCTGGCGAGGACCGAGTCGACGGGCTTGCCGGCGGGGACCATCACCAGGAGCGCACGCGGGGCGGGGAGGGCGGCGAGGAACGCCGCGACATCGGTCGTGGAGGCCGCGGCGCGTCCGCCAGCCTCTTCCTGGAAGCCGGTCGTGGCCGCCTCGCCGAGGTCGAAGCCCGCGACGGTGACGCCGGCGTCGAGCGCGTTGAGGGCGAGGTTGCGGCCCATCACGCCGAGGCCGACGACGCCGAGGGAAAGGTCTGACATGAGAGATCGGAAGACGGAAGGCGGAGAGCGGGACGGCCGCGCCCGACAGACGACCGGGCTGGCCCGAAGGATTCCGCTCGCGTCGGCGCGGGCTGCAACCGGTCGGGATTCCCCTGATCGGGCGCGGCGGTGGAACGGAAGCCAGCGTGCCCCGGTCCGCCGCCCTCCCTCTCCCCTGCCCCGACATGTCCCTTTTCGGATCCG
Source organism: Rubricoccaceae bacterium (assembly GCA_036399715.1). Taxonomy (GTDB): domain Bacteria; phylum Bacteroidota; class Rhodothermia; order Rhodothermales; family Rubricoccaceae; genus DASVSE01. Next base: position 1,726 of record DASWMO010000219.1, on the reverse strand, counting down.
AACCTCCCACGCCCAAGACGGGCCGCCTCGCTGGAAAAGCCACCATCATCACCGGGGCCGGAACGGGCATCGGCGAAGCTATCGCCCACAAGTTTGCCTACGAGGGCGCGAACGTCCTGCTGAACGGGCTTCCGAAGGACCCCATCGACGAGGTCGCGGCCGACATTCGGGAGCAGTACCCGAACGTTCAGGTCGCGACTTACATCGGCGACGTGGGTAGCCGGGCGGCAGCCGAGGCGTGCGTGCAGGCCGCCGTCGACGCCTTCGGAAAGCTCGACGTGCTCGTCAACAATGCGGGGGTGCTGCCCAAGCTGGCAGAGCTGCACGAGTTTCCGGACGAGGACTTCGAAAAGCTCGTCCACAACAACATCTACACGGCCTACCACATGACGCGTGCGGCCCTGCCGCAGCTTCAGAAGACGGCGGGCAACATCGTCTCCGCGGGCTCCGAGGCAGGCTGGAACGGCTCGCCAATGTTCGCGCCGTACGGCCCGACGAAGGCGTACATCCATGCACTCATGAAGGGCGTCGCGGGCGAGCAGGGCAAGTACGGCGTCCGCGCCAACTGCGTCTGCCCCGGCCCCATCGACACGAGCTGGACGCACGCCGAGACGGGTCCGATGGACAAGAAGACCGTCAAGACGCTCTTGGGCGCGACGGCCCTCGGGCGCCGCGGCACGACCGAGGAGGTCGCCAACGTCTACGCCTTCCTCGCCTCCGACGAGGCGAGCTACGTCACCGGCGCGCTCTGGCTCGTCGACGGCGCGACGACGATCGTGCACGGGATGCCGGGCGACGAGGTCCAGGCGTCAGTCAAGAAGGAGCCGGCGGGCGTGCTGAAGCTGCGCTTCCAGCGCGCCTCCGACCCGGCCAACGCGCCGGTCGGATGAACGCTCCGCGGCGTGGGCCTCGGTTAGCCGCAGGTCAGCCCCTTCACGAAGGCAACGACAGCCGGGCCGGCGACGCGGTCGTCCCGGCTTAGCGTCGGCACGACCAGGGCATGGCTTCGGGCCGGAACGCTCACCAGTTCGCCTGGAATGCCGCGCGCCTGCCGCGCCTCGTTCAGCAGGCGCGACTGGAGCTGGAGGCCGGGGCTTTCGCCCGTTCCGAGGAGGATCAACATCGGCGGCGTCTCGGGCGTGAGAAAGGGCACGACGGAGACCTCGAGTTGCCAGTCGGCCGGGGCGGCTGGCGGCTCGGTCCGCGTCACGCGGTCGGGCGCGAAGCGAGACGAAAAGAAGTCGTACGTGTCGCCGACGAAGGCGCCCTCAGCGGTGAGGTCGAGGCCTGCGCCGCTGGCCGGGACGAGGCCGCAGACGCGCGCGCCGCCGAGCGCGTCGCGGAAGGCGGGGTTGAGCGCGGCGTGGAGCACCAGGTGCGTCCCCGCCGAGTGGCCCATCCCGACGATGCCGCGGCTGCCCCACGCCGTCTGCTCCCGCTGCACGTACGCCATCGCCGCCGCCACATTGCGCGCCTCGGCTCTCCAGTCCACGGCCGCGCCGCCCGGAACGGACGCGAACGGGTAGCTCACGACGGCCGTCGGGATGCCGTGTCCGGCGAGATAGCGCCCGACGTTGTTGTACACGTCGCGCCCGCCGACGACGAGGTCACGGTCGCCCGAGTCCCAGTTGCCACCGTGCACGAACAGGACCGTCGGCTCGGGCGGTAAGCCCGCCGCGGGAAGAAACAGGTTCAGCCGGTGCTTCGGATCGCCGTCCGGGAGGTA
>DASWMO010000218.1:0-3186 GCA_036399715.1 Rubricoccaceae bacterium | reverse complement strand
TTGGCGAGGGCCATCCGGAACTCGTAGTCGAAGTCCGACACCTGCCGCAGGCCACGCACGAGCGCGACGGCACCACGGGCGCGGGCGTGGTCCACGAGCAGGCCCTCGAAGGCCGTCACGGCAGCTCGCTCTCCGCCAGTGACGCCCCCGAGGCACGCCTCGACGAGCGCCACGCGCTCATCGGCCGTGAAGAGCGTCGTCTTGGACGCGTTGACGGCGACGGTGACCTCGACGCGGTCGAAGACCGTGAGCGCCCGTTCGAGCACGTCGAGGTGACCGAGCGTGGGTGGGTCGAAGGTGCCGGGGTAGAGGGCGAGGCGCATGGGCAGGGGCAGCGGGCGCCGGTCAGGCGTCGAAGATCGAGACGACCGTCTGCCCGTACGCCCGCGAGACGACGAGGCCCGGGGCCGTAGAGAAGTCGTGGCGGGTGTCGTGTTCGAGCACGAACAGGGCGTCCGCGGCGAGGAGCGGACGGGCGAGCGCAGGCAGCGCGGGGATCTCGGCGAGGTCGTACGGCGGGTCCGCGAAGGCGAGCCCGAAGGCGGCGCCGGCCACGGCGCCCGGGCGGCGGAGAAACGCGAGCGCGTCCGCACGGACGCACCGGACCGCCTCGGCAATCCCGAGCGCGGCTGCGTTGGCCCGCGCGACGGCGAGCGTCGGGCCGTGGCGCTCGACGAGCGTCGCCGAGGTGGCGCCTCGGCTGACCGCTTCGAGGCCGAGCGCGCCCGAGCCGGCGAAGAGGTCCAGCACGGCGATCCCCGCGAGCTCCGTGCGGGCGGCGACGAGGTTGAACAGCGCCTCGCGGACGCGGTCCGACGTCGGCCGCGTGGCGCGCCCCGGCGGGGCGGCAATCGTGCGCCCCGACAGCGCGCCGCCGACGATCCGCACGTCAGGCCGCCGGGGTCGCCGGCGCGGGCACGGCCTCGACGGCCAGCGCCGCGAGCGCGGCCCCGAGCACGGGCGCGAAGGCCGCCAGCTCCCACGCCAACGCGGCGTCGACGGGCCGCCCGAAGAGACCGATGGGGTTCAGCGGCGCGGCGTCCTGCCCGGCGAGGCCCGCGAGAACCGCGAGGCGGTCTGCGTCGGCGGCGTCGCCCGTCGCGAAGACGCGGCCGATGGCAGCCGCGTCGTGGCCGGCCACTTCCAGTGCCGCGAGGGCGTAGTAGGCCGTGTCCTCGGGCGTCGTGCCGGGGCCGTGGTGCCCGAAGACGAGTTCGCCGCCGCGCACGACCGTCGCTTCAGTGTGGTCCGCGTAGGCCCCGACGATGAGGACGACGTGGTCCGGCGCCTCAGCCACAGGCAGCGCCCGCACGACGGCTGCCGCGCCGCGCCCGGCGTCGGCGACATCGTACGACCCGACGCCGAGGGCGGCCGCGAGGCGCCCGAGGCGCGCATGGACGCTCTCGGAGACGTGGAGCACGTGGTACCACAGCCGCGCGCCGCCCCCGTCGGGGCTGCCTGCCGAGGCGCCCGTGGCCTCGGCGCGGACGGGCACGGCGCGGACGCGGACCGGCGTCGCCGGTGGGAGGTCGGCGAGCAGCGCGGCCTCCTGCCGGATCTGCTCGTCGCGCTCGGCCGCAGCGAGGCCGACGGGAAGTGGCGTAAAGAAGGCCGTCGAGGCCGTCGCCGGGACAGCCACGACGAGCGACCGCGCGGCCGAGCCTGCGAACACGTCGCGCAGGGCGTCCTCGACGACCGCAAGCGTCGCCGCGTCGCCCGACCCGAAGACGGCGGCCTCGGCGTCGGTCTCGAAGTCGCACGCGCCGAGGCGCAGCAGGCGCGGACCCGCAGCGCCGGCGGCGACCTCGGCGTAGCGCAGCACGTGCCCGCTCAGCCCGACGACGGCGAGCGTCGGGACGGCCAGAGCGGGCTCGGAGGAGGACATCGGGGACATGGGCGCAGGGGCGGAGGCGGCCCCAATATCCGCACGCCGGCGCGCGCCGCGACGGCATCACGGCCGCGCCGCGGCCGGGCGGGTGAGGCTCGCCGGACTACCGGTGCGGAGACGCGCCGTCGCACGGCGCGGCGGGGTCCGGGCGGCGGTCGTACTGTGCAGGCCACCCTCCCGCCGCGGCCCCGTGCCCGACTCCGACCCCATGTCGTTTCTCTCGCGCCTCTTCGGCGGCCGCGCGCCGCAGATGTCCCCCGCCGCGTTCGTCGCCGAGCGCGATCCCGACGCCCCGCTGCTGGATGTCCGCACGGCGGCCGAGTGGGCCGGCGGCGGTCTCCGCGGGGCCGTAAACGTGGACGTGACCACCACCGGCTTCCGCGAGCGCGTCGCGCGCCTCGGCCTGCCCGCGGACGCGCCGGTCTACGTCTACTGCGCCTCGGGCGTGCGGTCCGGGCGGGCCGTCGGCATCCTGAACGCGATGGGCCATGCGGGCGCCGTCAACGTCGGCGGGCTCGGGGCGTTGCGCGCGGCCGGAGCCCGCTAGCGGACGGGAGTCCGCCCGCGGCGGCGGGTAGCTTTCGGCCGATCCTACCTCTGTTGTCATGGCCGACTCCCCGCTCCACCTCGACTCGCTCGCTGTCCACGCCGGCCGCGACGATCTCCGCGCGCTCGGCGTCCACGCGCCGCCCATCGACCTCTCGACGACCTACCCGTTCGAGTCGCTCGGCGCGGCCGTCGGGAGCCTCGACGCGATGATGGCCGGGGCGGCCCCGACGGCCGAGGGTGGCGCCGTCTACAGCCGCCTCCACGCGCCGACCGTCGCGCGCTTCGAGGCCGGGCTGGCGGCGCTCGAAGCGACCGACGCCTCGGTCGCGTTCGCCTCGGGCATGGCCGCGCTCACGGCCGTCGTGCTCGCGATGGCCGCTCAGCCGCCCGGGGGGGGCGAGGCGAATCGACACGTCGTCGGCGTGCGGCCGATGTACGGCACGGCCGACAAGCTTCTCTCGTCGGGCCTTCTCGGCACGACGGTCACGTGGACCGATGAGGCGGGCGTCGCAGCGGCGATCCGGCCCGACACGGGGCTCGTCTGCATCGAGACGCCCGTCAACCCGACGCTCGACCTCGTCGACATCGCGGCGGTCGTCGCAGCAGCCGGGGGCCCGGCCGAGGCCGGTGGCGTGCCGGTGATGGTGGACTCGACGTTCGCCTCGCCCATTGTGCAGCAGCCCGCGCGCCTCGGCGCGGCCTTCGTGATGCACTCGGGGACCAAATTACTCGGGGGCCACGGCGACGTC
>DASWMO010000217.1:0-8399 GCA_036399715.1 Rubricoccaceae bacterium | reverse complement strand
TGGCCCGCCTCGGCGGCTTTGGAGACCGCGACGCGGCTCGCGTCCAGCCGCGACATCTGGCCCGCCCCAATGCCGAGCGTCGCGCCCTGCCCGGCGTAGACGATGGCGTTGGAGGTGACGTGCTTGGCGACGCGCCACGCGAGGTCGAGGTCCGCCCACTCGGCCTCGGTCGGCTGCCGCTGCGTCGGGACGGTCCACGCCGCGCGGAGCGCGTCGGCGCTCGGGAGCGGCGCATCGGGCGTCTGGACGAGGACCCCGCCGGCGACCGAGCGGACCGTGAACGCCTCGGGAGGTGTACCCGTCCGGGCGCGGACGATGCGACGGTTGGCCTTCTGTTGCAAGAACTCCAGCACGCCGTCCCCGAAATCCGGCGCGATCACGACCTCGGTAAAGACGGCGTCGAGCGCGCGCGCGGCGTCGAGGTCGAGCGGCCGGTTGGCGACGACGATGCCGCCGAAGGGCGACTGCGTGTCCGTCGCGAAGGCGCGCGCGTAGGCCTCGGCCAGCGTCGCGCCCTGCCCGACGCCGCACGGGTTGGTGTGCTTGAGGATGGCGACGGTCGGCGGGGCGCCGTCGAACTCGGCGATGAGGCGGAGCGCGGCCGTCGCGTCGAGGAGGTTGTTGTACGAGAGCGCCTTGCCCCAGAGCGTCTCGAAACGGGCCTCGGGGTGGCCGTAGAGGGCGGCAAGCTGGTGCGGGTTCTCGCCGTAGCGCATCGCGAGGGCGAGCGGGAGGTCGAGGCGCAGGCGGTCCGGGGGGAGCGCGTTCGGGGCTACCTCGGGTGTGCCCGTCTCGGGTGTGCCCGCGAAGTACGCGGCGATAGCGGCGTCGTAGGCGGCCGTGTGCGCGAAGGCGGCGTGGGCGAGGCGGCGGCGCGTCGCACGGCCGAGCGTGCCGGCGTGGACGTCGAGTTCGTCCGCGACGGCGGCGTAGTCGGCGGGGTCCACGACGGCGGCGACGAAGGCGAAGTTTTTGGCCGCCGCGCGCAGCATCCCCGGCCCGCCGATGTCGACGTTCTCGGCCGCGAGCGCGTCAGTCACGCCGTCGCCGGCAACCGCCTCAGCGAACGGGTACAGGTTGACCACGACGAGGTCGATGGGCTCGATGCCGTGCGCGGCGAGGTCGGCCGCGTCGCTCGGGCTCGTCCGCTGCGCGAGGATCCCGCCGTGGACGGCGGGGTGCAGGCTCTTGACGCGCCCGCCGAGAATCTCGGGGAAGCCTGTCACGTCCGAGACGTCGACCACGTCCAGACCGGCCGCGCGGAGAGCCGCAGCGGTCCCGCCGGTCGAGAGGAGCGCGACGCCGCGGGCGGCGAGGCGCGCGGCGAAGGCGGCCAGCCCGGTCTTGTCGCTCACGGAGAGCAGGGCGCGGCGGACCGGGTAGCGGTCGGCGGGCGCGGGGAGGTCCTGGAGAGCGATCACGGGCGGGCGAGAGTGAGGGACCGGCTACCGGAGGTCTTTCGGGTCGCCGTCGATGCGGACGAGGCGGCCCTCGACGGACAGGCGCCCGGCGGCGAGCAGGCGGAGCGCGCGGGGCAGCAGGTCGTGCTCGACAGCGAGGACGGCCGCGGCGAGGGTCTCGGGCGTGTCGTCCGGGTGGACCTCGACGGCCTCCTGAAGGACGACCGGGCCCGTGTCCAGCCCGGCATCGACGAGGTGGACCGTCGCGCCCGTCAGGCGGCAGCCGTAGGCGAGGACGGCCTCGTGGACGCGCCGGCCGTACATGCCGGGGCCGCCGAAGGCCGGCAGCAGGCTCGGGTGGACGTTCAGCATCCGCCCCTGGAAGGCCCACACGACGGGGTCCGGGACTTTGCGGAGGTAGCCCGCGAGCGCGACCGTATCGGCCTCGTGCTGCGCGAGCACGTCGAGGAGGGCGCCGGCGAAGGAGGCTTCGTCGGGAAAGTCTGCCGGGTCGACGACGGCAGTTGGGATGTCGCGGGCGGCGGCGCGGTCGAGGGCGCCCGCGCGCGGGCGGTCCGAGATGAGGACGGCGACCTCGGCGGCGAGCTGGCGCCGCTCGACGGCGTCGAAAATGGCGCCGGCGTTCGTGCCGCTGCCGGAGGCGAAGAGGGCGAGGCGCATGCGGGGCCGGGCTAGGCCGGAGACTCGGTGACGGGCGAGAGCGTGACGAGGCGCGCGGCCGGGCCGTCGACCGTCAGGCGGACGCGGACGCCGATGGGGAGCGTGACCTTGCGGCGGACGTGGCCGTATGTCAGGCCCGCCGCGACGGGCCCGTCGACGTATTCGGCGTAGGTATCCAGCACGTCCTCGACGGCGAGACTCGGGCGGTCCGGGAGCGGATCCGCGCCGGTAAACATCCCGAAGACGAGGCCACCGAGGCGCTCCAGCACGCCAGCGAGGCGGAGACGCGCGAGCAGGCCGTCGATGCGGTACGGCGCCTCGCCGACGTCCTCGACGACGAGGATCGCGCCCGTGAGATCCGGCAGGAAGGGCGTCCCGACGAGGGCGGCGACGAGCGAGAGGTTGCCGCCGACAAGCACGCCCTCGGCATCTCCGTCTTGGAGGCCGAAGGGTTCTTCGGCGCCCGGCCCGGCGAGGCTCACCCCGGTCTCGCCGCCCGCGAGGCGCCAGAAGTGGGCCTCGGTCTCGGCGTCGAGGGCGGGCCAGTCCGGGGCGACCATCGGGCCAGAAAGACCCGGCAGGCCGGCCTGCGCGAGGAGCGCGAGGTGGAGCGCGGTGATGTCCGAGTAGCCGACGACGAGCGGGCGCGTAGCGCGTGCGGCGTCGTAATCCAGGCGGTCCAGCAGCCGGAGGACGCCGTAGCCGCCGCGGAGGCAGACGACGGCGTCGAGGTCGTCGCGGGCGAAGAGGCGGTTGAGCTCGCCGGCGCGCTCGTCGTCGGGGCCGGAGAGGAAGCCGTCGGGCTGGACGAAGGCGCGGCCGGGCTCGACGGTGAGGCCGCGGTCGCGGAGGGCGGCGATGCCCGCGTGGGCGTCCGAGGCGTCGAGCGCGGCCGAGGCGGGGGCGGCGACGGCGACACGGCCGCGGGGCGTGAGCGGGCGGGGGAGGGGCACGCGGCGGGTCCGGTGGGCGGGTCCGCCAAGCTACCGTCCGCGCACCGGGCGCCGCCGCGGCGCGATTGACGAGCCGTGTACGGTGCGCGCGGCGCGGCGCGTTCTACCTTGCCAACCCCTCGCACCCCGTCCGATGTTCCGCCTGCCCGTTTTCGTCGCCGCGTTCGCGCTCGTCTCGCTTTCCGCGTGCGACGCCGCCGACGCCTCGGCCCCGATCCCGTTCGACCCGTCGACCGTCGACTACGACGCCCTGACGCCGACGGACTATGAGACGCAGGTGCGGCCCCTGCTCGCGGCCCGCAACGTCCTCTCGCCCGTCGCGACCGACGCCGCGGGCGACCCGGCCGACTACGCGCTCGACGCGCTCGTGATGGCCGGCCCGAGCGGCTTCGTCGTCCCGTTCGACGCGCCGGGCAGCCTCATGGTGCGCTTCACGGCGGACCTGCCGGACACGGCGGCAATCCCGTTCCCGAACCTCCGCCGCCTCGAACCCGACGAGCGCCGCTTCGTCGCGCGGTGGATCGAAGCCGGCGCGCGCGCGGCCGGCGGCGGGCCGGTCCCATTCTCCGACGCGACGGACCTGCTCTTCGCCTGCGTGCAGGGCGAGAACCACGTCGACATCCTCGACGCCGCAACGATGCGCATCATCCGGCGCGTCCACTTCGACGCGCTCGGGCTGCCGAGTGCGCCTTACGGCCCGCACCACGTCGCCTTCGAGCCGGGGGGCAGCGCGTGGTACGTCTCGCTGATCTCGACCGGGGCCGTCGCCAAGCTCAGCACGGACCTGAACATGGACCCCGACACGCCGGCGTACCTCCTCGGCACGGCCCGCATGACGACGCCCGGCATGCTCGCCATGGACACGTCCTCAAACCGCCTCTACGTCGGCCGCTCGACCCTCTCGGCCGCGACGACGACTGGCTTCGCGATCCTCGACCGAACGACGATGGCCGTCAACGAGGTCGCGACGCCGTTCAACGTGCCGCACGCGATGGCCATCACGCCCGACGGCAAGTTCGTCCTCACGGCGTCGCTCACGGGCGGGCAGGTGGCCGTCTACAACACCTCGACCGAGGACCTCGCGATCCAGTCCGTTCCCGGCGGGCCGCACGAACTCATCCACTTCGCCGTCCTCGGTGCACACCACGCCGGCCGTACGGCGGCGGGCCTGGGCATGGACCACGCCAGCATGGACCACGGCACGATGGACCACGCGGCGATGGGCCACACCACGACGCCCGCCACGCCCGACGCGGCGACGATGCACGCCTACGAGGCGACGCTGACCTCGCGCACGACCGACACGGTCCTGTTCTTCTCGATGTCCGCGACCGGAGAGCTCACGATGACGGGCACCGCGCCTGGTGGCGACGGCCCGTGGCACGCCCACGTCGCTCACGACGGCCGGACGATGCTCATCCCGGACCGCAACGGCGACACGGTCACGATCCTCGACGCCGTCACCAAGGAGACGATCCGCACGGTCTCGGCTTCGGCGCCCGGCGGACCGATCTCGCAGCCGCACAGCCCCGCGCCGGACCATGCCGGTGAGCGTTTCTTCGTGACGAGCTCCAACCTCAACGGCGCCTGGACGCCGCCGTACCTCTTTCTCGGCGCGGCCGCGGCCGACGGTACGCGCGTGCCGCTCGCGCCGGCGCAGTTCAGCAACGTGACCGCGTTCTCGATGGACGGCGCGGTCCTCCAGACGGTCCAGCTCGGCGCGTACGCCTCGGGCCTGGAGCCCTTCACGGTCGGCGTCGGCGGCCACGAGAGCATGTGATGCGCTTCGACCTCCTGTCGCAGTACGAAATTCCGTACCTGCACCCGCTCGCCGTCCACTTTCCGCTCGTGCTTCTGCTGCTCGCGGCGGGCGTGACGGTCCTCTACGCCGCCTTCGGGCGGCCCGTGTGGCGGCTCGCGGCGCTCGCGCTGTTCGCCCTCGGGACGGTCGGCGCCTTCGTTGCACGGCAGACGGGCGAGACGATGGAGCACGAGATGGAGGGCGATGCGACCGTCGAGGCGGTCCTCGGGACGCACGAGCGGATGGCGGACTACACGATGTGGACCGCGGCGCTCTCGGCCCTCGCCTTCGGTGGCCTGAGCGTCGCCTCGCGGCGCGGGAGACGCACGGGCGGGACGCGGTCGGACGGCGCCGCGACGCGCGAGCCGCTCGCGTGGCGCCTCGCCGCGCTCGTGCCCGCGCTCGTCGCGGCCGCCCTCGTCGCGTGGACGGCCCACCTCGGCGGAATCATGGCGCACGGCAGATTCATCGGGTAGGTTCTGCGATGCACTCAGACTCCCTCTCTGACCGCGAGCGCGACGTCCTCCGGCGCGTTGTGCAGACGTTTATCGACACGGCCGCGCCGGTCGTCTCGCGCATCGTCGCAGACCGGATCGACCTGTCGAGCGCGTCCGTGAGGACGACGATGCAGCGCCTCGAAGGTGCGGGCTACCTCGGGCACCCGCACACGTCCGCCGGGCGCGTGCCGACGGAGCAGGGCTACCGCCTCTACGTCGACGGCCTGATGGACGTCGGCGGGCTCTCGGCGGCCGAGGCCTCGCTGCTGCGCGAGAGCGTCCGCCGCCGCCTTGGCGATCTCGACGCCGTTGCCAACGAGACGAGCCGGCTGCTCGGCAGCCTCGCGCGCCTGCTCGGCGTCGTGCTCACGCCCAAGCTCGCGACGGGCGTGCTGGAGCGCATCGAGGTCGTTCCGCTCGGGGCCGCCCGCGTGCTGTTCGTGCTCGCCCTCCGCGGCGGCCTCGCGCGGACGGTCGCGGCCGAGGTGGACGTCGAGGTTCGCCCGGGCACGCTCGACGCCGTCGTGCAGCGCCTCAACGAGCGCCTCGCCGGCCACTCGCTCGACGAGATCCGCAGGACGGGCGCCGAGCGCGTACAGGACCTCGCCGAGGGCGACCGGACGGGCATCGTCCGCGTCGTCCTCCGGGACGCGCCGACGCTCTTCCGCGACCCGTCGGGCGCCCGCCGCGCGTCCATCGCCGGCACGGGCCACCTCGTCGCGCAGCCCGAGTTCCAGCGCCCCGAGGCCGTCCGCGACGCGGTCGAACTCGCCGAGAATGAAGCCGTCGTGGTCCACCTGCTCGAAACGGCCGCTGCGCTCGACCCCGCCGAGGCGGGGGACGCGGGCGCCGCGCGCGTCCTCATCGGCCGCGAGGCCGCGCGTGCAGGCGACGGAAGCGGCGATGCGGACCGCGAGGGCGCCCCCGCCGTCTCGGTCGTGACGGCGCCGTACCGCGTCGGCGGGGCGACGGGCGCCGTCGCCGTGATCGGCCCGACGCGGATGGACTATGCCCGCGCGGTCGCGCTCGTCGAGTACGTCGCCACGCTTCTCGGCGATGACAGCGGCCCGGGCGGCGGGTGAGGCGCGGCACGTGGGGCATGCCTCAGGGGCTCGCATTCCCGGCCGATTCGTTCGCGATTCGTCGACGGCCGTACGATCTTGGCCGGGTTCCGGCGTTCCATTCCGCCCCGACCCGACGACGATGACGCACGACGACTCGACTTTCGACACCGCAGCGACGACCGACGCCGCCGACACGCCCGCGGGCGATGCTCCCGCCGAGGCCGATGCCCTCCGCGCCGAGGTCGCCGACCTCCGCGACCAGCTGCTCCGCCGGGCGGCCGAGTTCCAGAACTACCGCCGCCGGACCGAGGCCGACCGCGCCGACGCCGACCGCGCCGCACGCGCAGCCGTCCTGCTGCCCGTGCTCGACGTCTACGACGACCTCCGGCGCTCGCTCGACGCCGCCCGCCGCGTCGCCCACCAGGACGCCGGAACGGCGGCTGGTTCGGCTGCCTTCGACGCGCTCGGCCAGGGCGTCGAACTCGTCTACCGCAAGTTCGAAGGCATCCTCGACCGCTTCGGCGTGACGCCGATTGAGGCCGCGGGCGTGCCATTCGACGAGGCCGAGCACGAGGCCGTGATGCAGCAGCCCGCGCCCGCCGGCGAGGCGTCGGGAACGGTACTCGCCGAGGTCCAGCCCGGCTACCGCCTCGGCGACCGCGTGCTGCGCCACGCCCGCGTGATCGTCGCCCAGTAGAGAGGGACGGGTGACCAGGAAATGGCGACTGGCCAGACCTCTCCCGCCCGCGTGACCGTTCTCATTTCTTAGTCCACCGACTCGATGCCCGCAGCGACCGACCAGCGCGACTACTACGACGTCCTCGGCGTCCCGCGCACGGCCACGCCCGACGAGATCAAGAAGGCCTACCGCCAGCGCGCGCTCGAGCACCACCCGGACCGCAACGCCGGTGATGCCGACGCCGAGGCGCGCTTCAAGGAGGCCGCCGAGGCCTACTCGGTCCTCTCGGACGCCGACAAGCGTGCGCGCTACGACCGCTTCGGCCGGGCCGGCGTCTCGGGCGCCGGCGGTGCGGGCGCGCCGCAGGACATGTCGGACATCTTCTCGGCGTTCTCGGACATCTTCGGCGGCGACAGCCGCTTCGACGACGTCTTCGGCCGGGCCCGCGCCCGCCGCCGCGGCCAAGGCCGGCCCGGGACGGACCTGCGCGTCCGTCTCTCCCTCACGCTCGAAGAGGTCGCCGAGGGCGTCGAGCGCCAGATCAAGCTCCGCAAGTTCACCGCCTGCGACCACTGCTCGGGCTCCGGCGCCGAGCCCGGAGAAGGGGGGACGGACACGTGCCCGACGTGCAGCGGCTCGGGCGAGGTCCGGCAGGTCGCGTCGTCGTTCTTCGGCCAGTTCGTCAACGTCACCCCGTGCCCGACGTGCGACGGCGAGGGCCGCGTGGTCACGAACAAGTGCACCGTCTGCACGGGCGAGGGCCGCGTCAAGGGCGAGGAGACGGTGACCGTCGAGGTCCCGGCGGGCGTCGCCGAGGGGCAGTACCTCCAGATCCGAGGCGCTGGCAACGCCGGCCTGCGCGGAGGTCCGGCGGGCAACCTCCGCGTCGAGATCGACGAGGAGGAGCACGAGCACTTTGTCCGCGACGGCCTCGACATCGTCCACGACCTCTACCTCTCGTTCCCCGACGCTGCGCTCGGGACCGAAGCGACCGTGCCGACGCTCAAGGGCCGCGCCAAGCTCCAGGTCGACGCCGGCATCCAGTCCGGCCGCGTCCTCCGGATGCGCGGCCGCGGCCTGCCCGAGGTCGGGGGAGGCCGCCGCGGTGACCAGATGGTTCACATCCACGTGTGGACGCCGCAGGACCTCTCGCCGGCACTCCGCGAGGCGCTCGAGCAGCTCCGCCTCGAACCGGACCTCCGGCCGCAGCCGACGCGCGAGGCCAAGCGCTCGTTCTTCAGCCGCGTCAAGGACGCCCTGGGAGGATAGGAGGCGCCAGGCGAGCCCAGACGTGCCACCGGGAGACGTATCACCCGGTGGCACG
>DASWMO010000216.1:0-9258 GCA_036399715.1 Rubricoccaceae bacterium | reverse complement strand
ATGCCACGGCCTCGTCCCGTACGGTGGCCCAGTGGCTCGCGCTCCCTTGGTGATCCGTGTCGACGAGAAGCACGTCTCGCCCGGAAGCCGAACGTGCTGCCGCGAGCGTCGTCGCCAGCGTCGTTTTCCCAGTCCCACCTTTCTCTCCGCCGACGAGGACAACCATAGCCGCGTGATATCAGATGATCTCGTATGATACCATTTCAACGGGGCGTGTCAAGCTCTGTAAATCGCTTCCGAGCCATGGTATGATATCATATCGTGGCCCTTTCACTCTGACTTTATCCCAGGCTGCAGGCGTGTAGGCTGTGCGGGTCATCCTCAATCACGGAGCATTCCTCATCATGTCGTCAGACTGAACACGACGACGCGACGGGCTACGAAGCGGTAAGGTGACGGTTTACGGGCTCGTCGTCGTTTAAGATGTTTAATACCGTTTAGAACGTTTACCGTCCGCATCCCGTTGGCCGCCAAGGGGATGCGGACGCAAAGGTGATGGTCTACGGGTTGAGAGGTGACGGTCTACGGGATGAAAGGTGATGGTCTACGGGATGAAAGGTGATGGTCTACGGGTTGAGAGGTGATGGTCTACGGGACCGAAGGTGAGGGCCTACAGGAGAGCCTGCAATGTCATCCCGGGTGCTGCCCACTCAGCTCGTCTGCTCACCAAAGGTGACGGCCTACAGGATGCACGGGCACATGATCACACCAGCCTGAGGGATGTCCACGAACGGACGAAGCGTGACGGTCTGCGGGGCTGGTAAGGGCAGCACCGCTGCCACGGAACGGCCACCACTGTCCCTAATGACCCTGAGGTGACCGTTTACGGGACGGGGCCCAAAGAGGGGAGAAGGGCGACTTTGACCGCTAGGATGCCAGAAGGTGATAATAGACGGTGTGGCACACGTCACCTCTCAGTCGTACCATCCCCGAAGTTGCCCCATGCCTAATGGCTAACCGCCCAAACAAGACCGACGTCCGCACCGACCTGGCTCAGCGGGTGCTGAAGAAGCACGTTGGCGCGGTCCACGTCAAGGGGCAGATCTCGCTGCTCCAAAGGAAGGTTGCCAATGTCCTCCTCCTCAACGCGTACGAGGACCTCCCCCGGACTGACGTCGTCGAGCACACAATCCGCGTCCGGACGCTCGCCGACGCAGCCGGCTTTAGCTCGAACGACACCGAGCACCTCCGGGAGGCCCTTGAAGGGCTCGTTGACCTCAAGGTCCGCTGGAACGGGCTCGCCCGCGATGGCCAGGAAGAGTGGGGTGTCGCTTCGCTTCTCGCCCAAGCCGTTGTGAAGGGGGGGACGTGCCGGTACGCGTACGCGCCCGATCTCCGGAGGAAGCTCTACAACCCGGAGATTTACGCCCGGATTAACCTTGCCGTACAAGAGCGTTTCGGATCTGGTTATGCCCTTGCGCTCTACGAGAACTGCGTCCGCTTCCGGAAGGTTGGGACAACAGGCTGGATCTCGCTTGACGATTGGCGCGGCCTTCTCGGAGTCGAAGACGACCAATATGGTGAGTTCAAGTATCTCAACCGCGGCGTGCTCAAGCCGGCCGTGGACGAGGTCAACCGGTACTCGGACATCCGGATCGCGATGGAGACAAGGCGAGAGGACCGCCGGGTCGTAGCCCTGAAATTCGCGGTCCATGAGAACGCCCAGCTCCTTCTCGAGCTCCGCGGCGAGCGCAGCGGGGCCCTAGGCGGTAAGGCACTTCCAGACCCGCGCGAGCTTGCCCCCGACCCTCAGGCCGTCGTCGCGTCTCACCCGCTCGTTGACCTCCAAACGCGCCTGCTGACCTTTGGGCTGTCTGAGGCTCAGGCGCTCGACACCTCCACGGAGTTCGGTGCCGACCGGATTGAGGGCAACCTGGCGTACGTGGAGGCTGAACTCGAACGGGGCCGGGCCGTCAAGAACGTCGCTGCGTTCACGCTCGCCGCCATCCGGTCGGATTACCGCCCGAATGAGCCTGAGGTTGTACGCCGAGCTGCCTCGCGACGGAGCGCCGACATTGCAGCGCAGCCGCCGATGGGGGCAGGGGGGCTGTCACGCTCCGAACGTCCCCGAGACGGGGCCCAAGCCAAGCGGGTTGCCGCGGAGGCTGCGGAGCGAGAGGTCGATCGTGCCCGGGCACAGCGGCTCGACGCTGTCTGGAACAGACTCACGCCAGCCGGCCAAGCCCACGTTGACATGGAGGCTACAAATCGCCTTCGGGCTGAGCTTCCCTTTCTCCACCGAGCGTACGAGTCAGCTAAAGCAATGGACGTCCCCGAGCACGACATGCCTATTGCAGTGCGGAGTACGCTCCGGGCTCACCGACTTGACGTGTTAGACGAGCACTCCGCAGCAGAACAGTGATGCCTTGAGGCACAGGCCTTCTGTCCAAGACCTCCAAGACTCCCCTGGTTGATGCTCAAAGTCGTCCGTCTTCGGCCACACCGAACCGAGAGCGACCTGGAATAGGCTTGGCTATTGTGTCTAGCACCGGCGGCACTCTAATCCTCAAGGTCGGACCCAAGTCCACTGGGCCGAGCGGCTAGGACGGCAGCCAGTGAGTGATGCGGTCTACGGCCTCGTCGACCGCCGACTGCGGGACGAACACGGACCGCCCGGCCGGCCGCGCGTCCACCGGACGGCACGCGTGGACGCGGAGCTCCCGGTGCATCCCCATGTTGTAGAGCGACGACCGCGAGAGCGAGAGCCGCTGGCTGATCTCGCGCAGCGCGTCTCCGAGCAGCACGCACGGCTCGCCGGTCGCACAGTCGGGCACGGTAGGGGAGGGGGCCATGGGGACGGTGGTGTACAGCGGCGGGGGAAGGATGCACCTCCCACCCGCAATGTCCCACCCGGGTGCGGCCCCGTTGCCGCGCAACAGCCTGGCGCTAGGACGCGAGAGACCGGTTGAAGAGCCTCCGGCCGCGTTGGGCTGCGATGAGCCCTTGGCTACGTTTCGTAGCGTTTTAAAGCGTTGCGGCGCGTTTTAAAGCGTTCTGAAGCGTTTTGATGCGTTTGGTCACGTTTGGATTTTGCACCGCGATCCAGCCCGCTCGCCCGTCGAGGGCTCGGCCCGGCACTAGTTTGGACACGACCGCCCGGCTCCTCAACGATGCTCACCCTCTTTGACGACGCGGACCGCGGACACGGCCGCCCGAGGGCCATCCAGGACGCCGTCGACGCGCTCGCCGGTGGGGCCGCGGAGTCGCGGGGCGCCGTCTACACCCGCCCCGAGGTCGTCGCCTTCATCCTCGCCCTCTGCGGCTACACCGCGGACGCCGACCTTGCCGTGCGGCGCGTGCTGGAGCCCTCGTTCGGCGAGGGCGAGTTCCTCGCCGAGATCACGCGCCGCCTGCTCGTGTCGTACCTCGGCCGCGGCGGGACCGTCGAGCGCGCTGAGACGGACCTCGCGGGCGCCGTGTGCGGCGTCGAGCTCCACCGCGGGTCCTTCGACGCCGCGCACGCGCGCCTCGTGTCCGTACTCACAGGCACCGGGTTGGAGGCCGCGGCTGCGGGTCGCCTCGTGGACGGCTGGCTCGTCCAGGACGACGTGCTTCTGGCCCGTATTGGTGGATCCTTCGACTACGTCGTGGGCAACCCGCCGTACCTGCGGCAGGAGGCCGTCCCGGCGGTGCTGCTTGCCGAGTACCGCCGGCTCTACCCGACCGTCTACGACCGGGCCGACCTCTACGTGCCCATCATCGAGCTCTCGCTCAGGCTGCTCGCCCCCGGTGGCGCGCTCACGTTCATCTGCTCCGACCGGTGGACGAAGAACAAGTACGGTGGCCCGCTCCGGGCGCTCGTGGCGCGGCAGTACCGGCTGCGGCACTACGTTGACATGACGGACACGCCGGCGTTCGTGGGCGACGTCGTCGCGTACCCGGCCGTGTTCACAGTCGAGCGGCCCCCCACGGCCGAGCGGCCCCGCACAGCCGAGGCGGTAGGGGAGGGGTACTCGCAGGGGACCGCGCCTTACACGACCCTCATCGCTGGGCGGCCCCAGATTGATGCGGCCGCGCTTACCCGCCTAGCGTCCGCAATGACGGCGCCTGCTGGGACGCACGCTGGCGGTGACGGTGCGCCTGCTAGTGGCGCCGGTGGAGCCCAAGGCGATGCCGAAGGACTCGTCCACGCGGTCGAGGACGCCGTCTCGGGCGAGGAGCCGTGGCTGCTGAACCGCCCCGACGAGCTGGAGCTGCTCCGGCGCCTGGAGTACGCACTTCCGACGCTCACCGAGGCCGGGCTCCGCGTCGGGATCGGCGTCGCCACCGGCGCCGACAAGGTGTTCATCGGGCCCGCGGACGCGCTGGGCGTCGAGGAGTCGTGCTGGCTCCCCGTCGCGCTCCCGTCCGATATCGCCTCGGGCCGCGTCGAGTGGGCCGGGCGCGCGGTGATCAACCCGTTCGAAGACGACGGGGCGCTCGTCGAGCTTGCATGCTACCCGAGGCTCGCGGCCTACCTACACCGCCACGAGGCCGTGCTCCGGAGGCGCCACGTGGCCAAGGACGCCCGGCGGTGGTACCGGACGATCGACCGGATCTGGCCGGCGCTGCTTGGGACCCCGAAGCTGCTCATCCCGGACATCAAGGGCACCTCGACGGTCGCCTACGACGAGGGGACCGTTTACCCCGGGCACAACTTGTACTACGTCGTCCGGGACAGCGACTCGGGCGCAGGGGGCATTGTCGGCCGAGGCGTTGCCCGGAACGTCTCAGGAGGCGCCCCCCGAGGCAACGTCGGCCGAGACGGAGCTCGCACGGACACGCAGGGTGGGGGAGAGGGCTGGGACCTCCGGGCCCTCCAGGCCGTCCTCCGGTCCGCCGTCGCCGAGTTCTTCGTCGGCGCCTACGCCGTCCGGATGCGCGGCGGCTACCTCCGCTTCCAGGCCCAGTACCTCCGCCGGATCCGGGTGCCTCACTGGGCGGACGTCCCGGACGAGCTGCGCCGCGCGCTCGCGGCAGCGGCGGAGGGTGAGCGCGAGGCGTGCGACGCCGCGGCGTTCCGGCTCTACGGGCTCTCGGATGCCGATCAGAGCGTCGTCCGCGGTGCCGTCTACGGCGCTACGTCCGGTCCCGCATCCGGCGACGGCGCCGCCTCCCGCGCCCTACAGGACGAGCTCACACCGGGCCCGCTCTCACATGCCACGCCTGCCTAGCGAATGCCGATCAGCCTTGCCGACTACGAGCGCCGCGTCCCCGAGGCCGTGGCCCGCTTCTGGGCGACCCGCACGCAGGCCTCGGCCGCGCAGCTCGCCCGCGGCGTCACGGACGCCGGCACCCGCGGCGCCGTCACCGGAGGCAAGGCAATGGACGGGTTCGTGGACCTCGTGCGCGCGGTCGTGGTCGAGAACGGGCTCTCGGCGGCCGAGGTCTATGCGAGCCTCCAGGACAAGGGCCCGAACCGCCACACGGTCCTCCCGGGCTTCTACCGGCCCGTAAAGGACTGGGACCTAGTCGTGATCCACCAGGGCCGGCTCGTGGCCGCGCTCGAGTTCAAGAGCCAGGGCGGCAGCTTCGGCAACAACGCGAACAACCGCGCCGAGGAGGCGATCGGGATGGGGAAGGACCTCCGGGTCGCGTTCCGTACGGGGCTCCTCGGCCCTCCGCCGAAGCCGTTCGTGGGCTACCTCATGCTCCTGGAGGACGCGCCCGGGTCGCGCCGCGCCGTCGGCGACACGTCGCGCCACTTTGGAACGGACCCTGTGTTCCGAGGCGCGTCCTACGCGCGCCGGTACGAAGTGCTCTGCCGGCGGCTCGTGGCCGAGGAGCTCTACACGTCGGCCGCGCTGCTGCTCTCGTCCGCCGAGGCCGGGCCGGCGGGGAGCTACACCGAGCTGGGTCCCGAGACCGGGGTCCAGCAGCTGCTCGCTACGCTTGCTGGGCACGTCGCCTCGGCTGCGGCGTGGCCCGCGACGATCGCATGAGCGAGTGGTATGGGCCGCAAGCGGGGCGACCCTCACCGACTGTTTGTTACTGCCGGGATTGCGCGAGTATGCCTAACCAGTGGTTGGCATTTGGCAGCGGGATGGAAAGTAGAAGCGGCTCAGCCGCTAATCCTACCGCGCCTCGTCGGACTCGTCGCTCACCTTCGTGTCGTCCACCACCCAGTTCACCTCCCATGTCGCCCCGCCGTCGGCGGAGAAGGCCTGCTCGAAGCGCCACGTGTCCGGCGTGACCTGCGAGACGACGAACCGAGCGAGGATGGCACGCCCGTCCACAGTGTCCACGCCATAGAAAGCCCCCCGCCCGTCGCGGAACTCTCCGACGACCGGAGGGAACAACGTCCCGCTCCGGGCGCTGCCTGCGTGGAGGCTCCACTGGCGGGTCGCCGGATTGTAGAGGCGGAGCGAGAGGAGCTCGATGTGGCCGGCTGCGCCGTCGACCTCGAACTCGACGAGGTTCGAGCGGCCGCCCCACACCTCCCGTACGACGGTTGTCCCCTCGTACTCGTGCCACGTCGTCGAGCCGGTGAGCGGGGCGTCGAGCCGCGAGAGGCGGGTGTGCCACCTGCCGATCTCGAAGTCGAAGTCTTGCTGCCCGTCCCTTGCCGCCTCGGTGCTCTGGGCAACGGCGGTGGGCGCAACCGAGAAGGCGAGGGTGGCGAACAAGACGAGCAGGCAGCGCATGGCAAGAGGAGAGTTGGAGGCGGCCATTGGTGGAGGCGATGAGGCTCTAACGTGGAGCCGCGTGGATTGGAGGATGTACCGTGCAGGATGTCGCGGCCGGCTGCTGGACGTTGCCTCGGCCGAGGAGCCAGGGGTTGCCTGCTCGTGTGGACACGTCGTTCAGGTCGTTCCCTGGGGCGCCTGCATTCCCGTCACGTGGCTTACCACGAGCCGCCATTGCCCGTCAGTTTTGATCAGGGTGTCACTGAACCGAACCTCTGCTTCAAACTGCTGCCCGCCAGACGTGCCCTTCACGTGCGTGATTCCCTGGACCACCGCCGCATCGCCATAGACATTCGACGTCATGGAGTGATTTCTGAAAATCTGATACTGCGGATCTCGGTTCTGGACCTCAGCCACAACACTCCTCCGGTCCTGAACCGTCGAGTTGCTGTTCACAAGTGTGAACGTTGGGGCCAAGATCCGCTCTACAGCTGCGACGTCACCCGCGCGGACGGCGTCGCACGCCTGCTGTGTGACTTCTATAACCACCGCTCGCTCATCAGGAGCTTCTGCACGGCCGCAGGCAGATGTGATGCCCATAAAGAAAGGGATAAGCAGGACCCAAATTCGGGGGTATGGATTCATATATGTCCAATGTCAGGTAGGTCGGCTCGCCGGCCCCTGAGCGTAAGTAGATCGAAGTAGAGCGCGCTGTATCGACACCGCGAGCGCCCTGGCGCCTGGGCCTCTCAGGTGCCCTCCAGCGTGAGCTCGTAGTGAACGGATCCGCTGCCGCGCCCGTAGCCCAGCCCGTCGTAGAGCGCCTGCGCCGTTACGTTCGTCCGCTCCGTCTCGAGCTGGATTGAGGCCGCTCCGGTCTCCACCGCGAACGTCCGAGCCGCCTCCATCAATTCTCGCGCAACCCCGTGCCCGCGCGCGCCCTCGGTGACGAAGAGGTCGTTGAGCGTCCACACCCGCCGCATCCGCACCGACGAGAACGTGGGGTAGAGTTGGGTGAACCCGGCGAGCCCGTCGCACTCGGGGAGCCGCGCGGCGAACACGATGGACTCGCCGCCGGTGAGCCGGTTGCGCAGGAAGTGCCGGGCGCCGCCGAGGTCGGAGGTCCGACGGTAGAACGTGCGGTAGGCGTCGAAGAGAACGGCGAGTCCGTCAAGGTGCTCAACGCCCGCGCGGAAGACGACGGGGCGGTATGCCGGGTCGGGCGCCGGTGGGCGGCCGGTATTGGCCTGCGTGGCTGCAGGGGCAGGCGTAGCCATAGCGGCGGTGATGGAGACGGGGGCGTCGGTCAGTCGAGAGGTGACTGAGTCGGCACGATAGGTGCGGGAGTGGTCCGCCGTCGAGTGCCATTTACTATGTTTCTGGGATAACCACTTCTTGTGTAGCGCCACTCTGAAACGGTCGGCAAGCCCGCACATCCTTCCCCACGTCCCGCTGGCACGGGGCGGCGAGGCGCCCCTCTACCGCCAGGTCTACGAGCGGCTGCGGGAGGCCGTCCTGAGTGGGCACCTCCGTCCGGGGCAGCGCGTGCCCTCAACGCGTGCGCTCGCGGCCGAGCTCGGCGTGTCGCGGCTCCCGGTGCTGACCGCGTACGAGCAGCTCCGGCACGAGGGGTACTTCGAGGGTCGGGCGGGGTCGGGCACGTACGTGAGCGCTGCCCTCCCCGACGACACTCTGCGGCCCGCCGGCCCCGCGGAGCGGCCCCAAGGGTGCGGACCAGCCTCCGGGCCACCTCCGTGGGACGAGGGGGTCCTGCGCCCGTTCCGGGTGAGCATGCCCGCGCTGGACGCGTTTCCGCACGCGCTGTGGGCGCGGATGGTGGTCCGGCGCGCCCATGCCCTCACGCCAGAGCACATGGCCTACGGGGACCCCGCGGGCCCGTGGGAGCTCCGCGAGGCCGTCGCCGAGCACCTCCGGACGACGCGCGCCGTGCAGTGCGAGGCCAACCAGGTCCTCGTTGTCTCGGGGTCGCAGGCGGCGCTCCGGCTGTGCGGCGCCGTGCTACTCGGGCGAGGCGAGCGGGTCGCGCTGGAAGAACCGGGGTACCCCGGCGCCCGTGTAGCGCTCACGGCCGGCGGTGCCGAGCCCGTGCCGGTTCCCGTCGACGGGGACGGGCTCGACGTCGAGTCGCTGACCGTGCGGGGCGCGGGTGTGCGAGCGGTCTACGTCACCCCGTCGCACCAGTACCCCCTCGGCGCCTCGATGTCGGCCGCGCGGCGGCTCGCCCTGATCGACTGGGCCGAGCGGGAGGGGGCGTGGGTGATCGAGGACGACTACGACAGCGAGTACCGGTACGTGAGCCGCCCGCTCGGTGCGCTCCAGGGGGTCAGCGCGGGGGGACGGGTGGTGTACGTGGGCACCTTCAGCAAGGTGATGTTCCCCGCCCTCCGCGTGGGCTACCTCGTCGTCCCTCCGGCGCTTTGGGGCGCGTTCGTCGCCGCGCGCGAGGCGCTCGACCTGTTCCCCCCAACGCTGTACCCGCTTGCCCTCGCCGACTTCCTCCGCGGGGGGCACTACGCGCGGCACGTCCGTCGCATGCGCGGGGTGTACCTCCGCCGCAGGGCGGCGCTGCTCGACGGGCTGGAGCGGCACTGCGCGGGACGGCTCGCGGTGTACAACGCCGACGCTGGACTCC
>DASWMO010000215.1:0-16397 GCA_036399715.1 Rubricoccaceae bacterium | reverse complement strand
CGGTCTGAACTGTCACCCATCCGACCGACCCCTACAAGCGAGAGCACTCAGCCGAGAAACCAGACGACCACGGTGAGCCCGACCCACGCCACAGCCAGAAGGGCCGGAGTCACCGCCGCCCCGACCGCCACTGTGGCGCGTGTAAGCCCCGGACCGGGCTCCGCCTGTGCCCGGTACATCTGGAGCCACGTCAATGCGTGAAGCGCGAGGATAGGTGCAGCGCAGAACCCGAGCGCGGCGAAGGCAAACGGAGTCGCGAAGTCGAGGCTGAACCTCGGCCCCGGCCCGAGGCTCTGCTGATAGACGGCATACGCCGCCCACGCTAGAACGAGCGCTGCCGAGGTAAGGCTGGCCCCGAGGGCACGTAAGAGGCAGGTTCGGGGTTGGGGGAGCATTACTAAAGCCAGCTAACGAATGGCCGCTCAGCGGCGGCACGAACGGCGCCGAGGCGCAGAGACAGCAAAAGTAGAAGGTGACGCCGGGTAGAGCCACGACGTTGGCCGTGCCGTCCGATGCGGCGGCGGGTTCTGCGGCTCTTACTCCGGCGCCCCCTTCTTCTTCCACCCCCTCAGCATGAACACCCGCTCGACGGTGGCCCCGTACGGCGTTACGTTGCGCGTCTCGATGTCGTCGTAAAGCGAGGCGATGAACCCGAGCGACTGGCTCTCGTCCGGCACCCGCTCGACGATGCGCTGGAGGAGGAGCGCTGCCAGACGGACGTTCTCGCTGGGGTCCGAGAACGACCCCGCCGTCGCGCCGTCCAGGCCCTCCCACATCGCGGCGTCGATTCCCGCGGTGCGACCCGGGTGCCGACCTCCTCCGGCGGACGGGTGGCCTCGACCATGATGATGGCGCGGAGCCAGTCGGGGTCTATGCCGTGCGCGGTCGCGTGTAGGACAACGAGGCTGTCGTGCTCGGCCACGGTCCGCTGGCCGGCTAGGAGGCTTTCACCGATCTCCCAGATGCGCTGGCGGGCGTAGTCCTCGTCCGACCAGTCTCGCTCTTGCGCTTGAGCGATGGGGGCGGCGCTGAGGCCCACCGCGAGGATTATGAGGCTGGCAAGGCTGTGGCGCATGGGAGACGCAGAACGTGTATTGGGCGGACTCGGTCCGGATAAACCCGGTGTTCCCGTCCGCATAACGCGGGGAGGCTACCGCCCTTTCCCTCCGGACGCCACCACGAGGGCAGTCGCCCCGGCAATATCCGGACGGCATCCGGATAACGTGCGGCCCGCTACCGCCGCGGGATGCCCAGCATCTCCAGCAGGTCCGGCCGGCCCTTCAACACCACCCGGGCGTGGCCGTGCATCTTCAGCATCCACTTCACGAGCGCCGCCAGCGCCGCCTCGCGCCCGTCCGTCGAGCCCTTTGCCCGGATCGCCGAGACGTCCTGCCCCGAGATCCGCGCCGACGCCTCGTCCAGCGCCGCCTCCAGCGTATCCAGCTCCTCCGCGTCCACGTCGCTCTCGTCCGCGAACCGCGCGAGGTGGTGCGGCTTGCGCGCCTCGATCACGAAGTCCCGCATCCGCCGGACCCGCCCGACATACGACTTGTCGTGCGTCCCCGTCAGCCCCAGCGCGACGCGCGCCGCGCGGTCGTCCATGTACACCGCCCGCGCCGTCCCCGCCAGCGCCGCGTAGAGCCCGTGCGCCTCCCCGAGTTCGTCCGTCTGCACGTCCGTCGCGAGCACCTTGTCGCCCGTCTCCTCCGTCTGGACTTCCAGCGCCGCCAGAGCCGCCGCGAGCAGCGCCCGCCCCTCGGCCACCTTCCCGCTCTTCGTGTACTTCCGCGGCGTCATCGCCCCGGCGATCTCGGGCTCGTCGAGGAGCGCGTCGAGGGCCGTCGCCGCCTTGTGGAGCTTGTCGGCGTCGGGAAGCTGGGCGTAGTTCCGTGCGGGCATGAGATCAGACCGGGAAAGGCCGTAGAGGGACCGAGAGATTCGCCAACGTACTCAACAAAGTCGAACCGCCTCCTGCACGCCCGAATAAGCGCCCCGGCCCCGGGCACCACTGCCTGACACCCGGTACCCGTGCCCGAACGCGGGTAACCCCGCCCGGCCGTCGGTAACGTTGCCCGATGCCCGGTACCCGTGCCGCCCTCCGTTTTAGAGGTCTGCGAGCCCAATAACCGTTCCATGGAAAGGGAAAACGTGCTGCACCTTCGGTACTAAGATTTTGCCTCGTCGCGGCCCGCCCACCTCCGCCCGATCCGCCCTGTGCTGACGTCCCCTCTATTCAACGTCATCCCGAGCGTGTCGAGGGATCTCGACGCCTCGATTCAGCGCACCGAGATCCCTCAACTACGCGTCGTTCCGTTCGGGATGATGTTGAACGGAGCGTCTCAATAAGAGCCCCCCCTCTCCCCCGCCCCGCCCGCCGATGCCGACGCCCAACTTTCTCGCCCTCGCGACCGCCGCCCACGCCGAGACCGTCCGGTGGCGGCGGCACCTCCACCGGCACCCCGAGCTGTCGTTCCAGGAGCACGAGACGGCGGCGTTCATCGCCGCGACGCTCCGCGAGATCGGCCTCGCGCCCATCGAGGGCGTCGGCGGCACGGGCGTCGTCGCGCACGTCCACGGCGCGCGCCCCGGGCCCGTCGTCGCCCTCCGGGCGGATATCGACGCGCTCCCCATCGACGAGGCGACCGGCCTGGACTTCGCGAGCACGCGGCCCGGCGTGATGCACGCCTGCGGGCACGACGTCCACACGGCGAGCCTGCTCGCGGCCGCGAGGATGCTCCACGAGGCGCGCGCGGAGCTGGCCGGGACCGTCCGCCTTGTCTTCCAGCCCGGCGAGGAGCTCATCCCCGGCGGGGCGCTCGCGATGATCGAGGCCGGCGTCCTCGGCGAGATGGACGGCGTGGCGGCCCCCGTGCGGATGTTCGGGCAGCACGTCGCCCCCCCGCTTCCGGCCGGCACGGTCGGCGTGCGCTCCGGCCCGTTCATGGCCTCCGCGGACGAGCTCTACCTCACCGTCCGCGGCACGGGCGGGCACGCCGCGGACCCCGCCGCGCTCGTGGACGTGGTCCTCGCGCAGGCCCAGATCCTAGTCGCTCTGCAGAGCGTCATCGCGCGCAACTGCCCGCCCGGCGTGCCGAGCATCCTGTCGTTTGGGCGCGTCGAGGCGCTCGGCGCGACCAACATCCTGCCCGACGAGGCGCGGCTTACGGGGACGTTCCGCTCGATGGACGAGGCGTGGCGCAAGCGGGCGCACACGCTCATCCGGCGCGTCGCGGAAGGGACGGCAGCCGCGTTCGGGGCGACGGTCGAGGTCGAGATCCGCATCGGCTACCCCGCCCTCGTCAACGACGCGGCCGCGGCCGCCTTCGCGCGCGAAACCGCCGTCGCCCTCGTCGGCGAGGCCGCGGTCGTGGACGTGCCGATGTGGTTCGCAAGCGAGGACTTCGCGCACTATGCTCAGCGCGTCCCGGCGGCGTTCTCGGTCGTCGGCGTGGGCTCGGCGCACGGCCTCCACACGCCGCGCCTGCTGGTCGATGAGGCCGCGCTCGTCGTCGCGCCGGCCCTGCTCGCCGCCCTCGCGTGGCGCCACGGCGAGCGACACGCCGCAGGCACCGAGGCCGCGTAGCCTGCGGCTCCCCGCCTGCGGCTCCCCGCCTGCGGCCTCTCCCGCTCCCCGCCCGATGGACTCGCTCCCGCCCTTCCCCGGCTTCCGCCCCGAGGCGCTCGCCTTTCTCCGCGACCTCCGCGCGCACAACGAGCGCGAGTGGTTCAAGCCGCGCAAGGCCACTTACGACGACGAGTTGCTGTGGCCCGCCCGCTGCCTCGTCGCCAACGTCGCCGGTGAGGCCGCTCGCGCGGGCCTTCCGCTCATGGCCGACCCGATGAAGGGGATCTTCCGGATCTACCGTGACACGCGGTTCTCGAAGAACAAGGACCCGTACAAGACCCACGTCGGCCTGGTGTGGACACGCTCGGGCCACAAGGGCGACGAGGGCGCGCTGTACGTGCATGTCGAGCCGGGAGGGTGCTTTCTCGGGGCCGGCTTCTGGGCGCCCGAGGCGCCGCTGCTGCGCGCGTGGCGCGAGCGCATCGCCGGCGACGCGGCCGGGTGGCTCGCGACGGTCGCCGAGGTCGAGGCTGCCGGCCTGACGGTCGGCGGGCGAGAGGCGCTGAAGCGGATGCCCCGCGGTTACGAGTCGTTCGCGGACTCGGACGTCGCCGAGGCGCTCCGCTGGAAGGGCGCCGTCGCGACGCAGGCCGTGCCCGACGCCGACGTGCAGCGGCCCGACTTCGCGCGTCAGGTCGTCGCGTTCGGGCAGGCCGCGCTCCCGCTGCTCCAGTGGGGCTGGTCCGTCGAAGACATGTAGCCCGGCGCGTCGGCAGGCGCGGCGGAACACCCGGGCTCCGGGCGCCGTGCGCGCCTCCGCCCTCCCCGTCTCCATGTCCTCGACCGCGTTTCAAGCCCTCCTGATCTTTGCCCTGATCGTCCTCAACGGCGTCTTCTCGATGTCCGAGCTGGCCGTCGTCTCGTCTAAGAAGGCGCGGCTGCGGCAGCGAGCGGACGAGGGCGACCGGGGCGCGCGGGCGGCGGCCGAGCTCGCCGAAGACCCCAACACGTTCCTCGCGACGGTCCAGGTCGGCATCTCGCTCGTCGGCATCTTCGCGGGAGCCTACGGCGGCAACCGCCTCGCCGCCCCGCTCGCCGACGCCCTCGCGGGTGCCCCGGTCGTCGGGCCGTACGCCGAGGGGCTCGCGCTCGCGCTCGTCGTTTTGGCAATCACGTACCTGTCGCTCGTCGTCGGCGAGCTCGTCCCGAAGCGGATCGCGCTCAACAACCCCGAGCGCATCGCCGCGGCCATCGCGCGGCCGATGGGCGTCGTCTCGCTCGTCGCGACGCCGCTCGTGTGGGTCCTCTCGAAGTCGACGGAGGGGCTGTTCAGGCTGCTCCGGCTCCGCGAGAAAGACGACGCCGCGGCAACAGAGGAGGAGATCGGATTCCTGCTCCACGAGGGGACCGAGGCAGGCGTGATCGACACCGAGGAGCAACGCATCGTCGAGCGCGTGTTCCGCTTCGGGGACCAGACGGTCGGGGGGGTGATGACGCCGCGCCGCGACGTCGTCGCGCTGGACTTCGAGGACTCGCCGGACGAGCTCCGCGCCGCCGTGCTCGCCTCCTCGCACGTACGCCTCGTCGCCTGCCGCGGCGGTCTGGACCACATCGAGGGCATCGTGGACGTGCGTGACGTGCTCGGGCGCGTCCTCGACGGCGCGCCCTTCGATCCGGCCGCCGCCGCGCAGCCGGTCCGCTTCGTGCCCGAGCACGCCCCCGCGCTGCGCGTGCTCCAGACGTTCCGCGAGACCGGCGACAAGGTCGCTGTCGTCATCGACGAGTACGGCGGCACCGCCGGCCTCGTCGCCCTCGACGACATTCTCGAGGCGCTCGTCGGGGCGCTCCCCGGCGCGGGCGACCGCCCCGGGCACGGCATCGTCTGCCGCGACGACGGGGCGTTCGAGGTCCACGGCGGCGTCCTCGTCGAGGACCTTCAGGAGACGGCCGGTGTCCGCCTCGCCGCGGGCGACGACCGCGGCGACTACCGGACCGTCGCGGGCTGGGTCGTAAGCCGCCTCGGCCGCATCCCCGAACCCGGCGACGTGCTGGATGACGACGCACTACGAGTCGAGGTCGTTGAGATGGACGGCCCGCGAGTGGACCGCCTTCTCGTGACCCTCCGCGAGCGCACCTAGCCTGCCGCAGTCAGCCGAGGCGGCTCGCCGGTCGGCCTGGACCGTTGGAGGGGCGCTGCACCGTAGGTTCGGGCGCTCCCCACCCGCCGATCCGCATGCGCCGCCTCGCCCCAGCCCTCGCCCTCCTTCTCACCGCCGGCTGCACGGCCGACTCGACCGGCGACACCGCCTCCGAGGTGGCCGCAGCCGTCGAGGTCCGGACCGTCCGCGACGACTCGACGGGCGCTGAGTTGCCGCGCGTCACGATCGCCGGGCGACCCGAGGTCGAGGCGCGCGTCAACGCCTCGCTGGACTCGCTCTCGGCGTCGCTCGCATGCGACCCCGACATTTCCCGTCCCGGCCCCGACCCGTTCGAGTACGACACGGTCGCCCGCGTGGACCACGCCGCGGACGACGTGCTGAGCGTCAACATCCACTCGTCCTACAACTGCGGCGGACCGTATCCGTCCGCCGGCGTCAACCAGTCCGTCACCTACGACCTCACGACGGGCGAGGCCGTCCCGTTCGACGCCCTCTTCCGCGACGACGCCGACCGGTCGGCGCTCGGGGGCCTGCTCTCGGCCGCGCTCACGCCGATGGCCGGCGACATGGACGGCGACTGCGACGAGGTGCTCTCGGCCGATGCCCTCAGCGGTGGCTCGTTCGGCTACTCGCTGAACGACGAGGGGATCGCGGTACAGCCTGACTTCCCGCACGTCATCGCGGCCTGCGGCGTCGAGGCGACGCTTCCCTATGCTAGCGTCCGCGCGTTCGCCCGCGACGGCGGCGTCCTCGCCCGCGTCGCCGACGCGGCAGCCGGCGCGGTGCGGTAGTCGGCACGCGCCACGGAGCCGTTCGGGACTTGCGGAAGCTTCGCGGAAGGTTTACACTGTTAACCCGTCCATGAGCCCCCGCCCCGATGTTCGACTCCGTCCACGGCGCCCTGAGCGTCTTCACGCCGACGTGGGCCGCCGTGCTCGGCGTCCTCCTCGTCCTGTTCGCGCTCGGCTTCACGGGCGCACCGCTCTGGGCGTGGTCCGCGCTCGGCCTCGTCGCCCTCGTCGGGTTCGGGGCGCCGCTGTGGCTCGCAGGCGTGTTCGCCGCGCTGAGCCTCGTCTTCCTGATTCCGCCCGTGCGCCGGGCGCTCTCGGGCGCCGTGATGGGCCTGATGCAGAAGATGCAGTTTCTGCCCGTGATCTCGCAGACCGAGCAGGAGGCCATCGACGCCGGGACGGTCTGGGTCGAGGGCGAGTTGTTCTCGGGCAAGCCCGACACGAGGCGGATCCTCGCGCAGCCGTACCCCGGCCTCACGGCCGAGGAGCAGGCATTCATGGACGGGCCGGTCGAAGACCTGTGCCGAATGACCGACGACTGGGAGGTCTGGCAGCGCCGCGAGCTGCCCGACGCCGTCTGGCAGACGCTCAAGGACGGCCGCTTTTTCGGCCTCATCATCCCGAAGGAGTACGGCGGGCACGGTTTCAGCCCGTCCGCCAACAGCGCCATTGTCGCCAAGGCGTCATCCGCGTCGAGCGCGCTCGGCATTACGGTGATGGTGCCCAACTCGCTCGGGCCGGCCGAGCTGCTCGCGCACTTCGGGACGCAGAAGCAGAAGGACCACTACCTGCCGCGCCTCGCCCGGGGCGAGGACATCCCGGCGTTCGCCCTGACCGAGCCCGGTGCGGGGTCCGACGCCGGCGCGATCTCCAGCCAGGGCGTCGTCTTCCGCGGCGACGACGGCGAGCTGTATGTCCGCCTGGACTGGAACAAGCGCTACATCACGCTCGCCGCAATCTCGACGGTCCTGGGGATGGCGTTCAAGCTCCGCGACCCCGAGAACTGGCTCGGAAAGGGGGAGGACCTCGGCATCACGTGCGCCCTCATCCCGACCGACACGCCCGGCGTCGTCCTCGGGAAGCGGCACGACCCGCTCGGCGTCCCGTTCTGGAACTGCCCGACCGAAGGGCACGGCGTCGTCGTCAAGCTCGAAGACGCCGTCATCGGCGGCGCGGCCGGCGCGGGCCGCGGCTGGCGGATGCTCATGCAGTCGCTCGCCGCCGGTCGCGGCATCTCGCTCCCGGCGAGCGCGACGGCCGGCACCAAGGTCGTCGCCCGCGTCGCCGGCGCGCACGCGCTCATCCGCAAGCAATTCGGCCTGAGCATCGGCAAGTTCGAGGGCATCGAGGAGCCGCTCGCGCGCATCGGCGGCTGGGCGTACCTGCTCGAAGCCGCGCGACGCTACACGAACGGCGGGCTGGACCAGGGCGCGGCCCCGGCCGTCGTGACGGCGATGATGAAGTACAACACGACGGAGCTCTTCCGGAAGGCGATCAACGACGGGATGGACATTCTCGGCGGGAGCGCGATTTCGCGCGGCCCCCGCAACCCGTTCGCCTCGGCCTACACCGGCGTGCCGGTCTCGATCACGGTCGAGGGCGCCAACATCCTCACGCGGACGCTGATGGTGTTCGGGCAGGGCGCGATCCGCTGCCACCCGTACGCGCTCAAAGAGATGCAGGCGCTACAGACCCGCGACGTGGCCGCCTTCGACGCCGCGTTCTGGCCACACATCGGGCACGTCGTCCGCAACGCGTTCCGTGCCGTCGGCCTGAGCGTCTCGCGTGGCTGGCTCGCTGCGTCGCCCGTGCCGGGCGTGGCGGCGCCGTACTGGCGCAAGCTCCAGTGGGCGTCGGCCACGTTTGCGTTCCTCGCGGACCTCGCGATGGGCACGCTCGGCGGCGACCTCAAGCGCAAGGAAAAGCTCACCGGCCGCTTCGCGGACGTGTTCTCGTACCTCTACCTCGCCTCGGCCGCACTGGCACGCTTCGAAGCCGAAGGTCGGCGAAAGGAGGACGTCCCGTTCCTCGTGTGGTCGCTGGACTACTCGTTCGCCCGCATCCAGGACGCCTTCGACGGCCTCTTCGCCAACCTCCAGGTCCCCGGCGCGACGTGGCTCTTCCGCGGCCCGCTCGCAGCATGGAGCCGGATCAACCGGATCTCGGCCGAGCCGTCGGACCGCACCGGCGGGCGCGTCGCAGCGCTGATGCAGGTCCCGGGCGAGCAGCGGGACCGCCTCTTCGGCGGCGTCTTCGTTCCGACCGACCCGACGACGGCCGTCGGCCGCTTCGAGCACGCGATGGCGCTGGCCTACCAGGCCGAGGGCGTCGTGAGCAAGGTCAAGGACGCGATTAAAGCCAGGACGCTGCCCCGCGCCAACCCGGCCACGCTCGTCGGCAAGGCCGTCGAGGCAGGCATCCTCACGGCCGACGAGGCCGCCCTGCTGGAGCGCGCCGAAGCCGTCCGCGCCGACGCGATCCAGGTCGACTCGTTCACGACCGAGGAATACTTCGCGAGCGCTGTCGTGCCGGCCGGGCGGCCGGCGACAGGCGCAGAGGACCACGGCTCGGGCGACGGCGCCGCCTTCGGCGCGGTCGGTTTTGGCGACACCGCGGGCCTCGCTCCGGGCTCGGGCGAGGTCGCCTACGGGGCGGCAGTCGAGAGACCCGAAGGGGACGGCGCAGCCAGCGACCCGCAGGTCGCGAATTCCTGATCGGACGTCGGGCGTCGTTGCACGTGTGATTCAAGACTTAGCGGGGCGTGTGGTATCCTTCCGGACCACGCGCCCCGCTCTGCTGATGACCGTTGCGTCTCTCGTCCCGAGACTCCTTCAGGCGGCCTGTACCCTGAGCGCCGTTGGGGTCGCCCTCGCATGCTCGGCGGCAGCCCAGACGGCGACAGCCCCAGCGACGAGCGGTGTCGGAACACTCGCCGACACGCTCGGAGTGCCGCACGTCCGCGCGACGCGCCTCGGCGCTGGCGTCCGCATCCGCGTCGACGGCCGCCTCGACGAGGCCGCGTGGGCCGAGGCCAGCGTCGCCGGATCGTTCGTCCAGACAGAGCCCACCCCCGGCGCGCCTGCGACCGAGCGAACCGAGGCGCGCGTCCTCGCCGACACCGACGCGATCTACGTCGCCGTGCGGTGCTTCGTCCGCGACCCCGCGACCGTCGTGCGCCGCCTCCGCCGCCGCGACGTCGGCCCGGCGGACGTCATCGACGCCGACGACGTCTTTATCGAGATCGGCAGCGCGGGCGACAGCCGGACGGCCTTCTCGTTCGGCGTCTCGGCCGCCGGCGTGCAGTTCGACGCCGTCCTGTCGGACGACCGCGACGCGGGCGACTACTCGTGGGATGCCGTGTGGGACAGCGCCGTCGCGCCGTTCTCGGGCCCCGACGGCGCGGGCTACACCGTCGAGGTGCGCGTGCCGCTCTCGCAGCTCCGCTACGACCCGGCCGCCGGGCGGCCGTGGCAGGTCCAGTTCCAGCGCAACGTCGCCGCGACGGGCGAGCGCTCCTACTGGGCCCCGATCCTGCCCTCGGCCGACGGCTACGTGTCCCGCTTCGGCGTCCTCGACGGCCTCGACGGCCTCGGCGCCCCGCGCCGCATCGAGGTCGTGCCCTACGCCTCGACGCGCCTCACGCGCGCCGACGGCGACGCCGCCGACCCGTTCTACCAGAGCAACGCGCTCACGCCCGGCGTCGGCCTCGACGCCAAGATCGGCCTCACGGCCGGGCTCGTCCTCACGGCGACCGTCAACCCGGACTTCGGGCAGGTCGAGGCCGACCCGGCGCTGCTCAACCTGTCGCAGTTCGAGAACCGCTACGAGGAGCGGCGGCCGTTCTTTGTCGAGGCGCAGGACGTGTTCGCCTTCGGCTCCACCCCGGCCTACGTCACCACAGCCGACCGCCCGACGTTCTTCTACAGCCGCCGCATCGGCGGCACGCCGGCGAGCTTCGCCGCGCTCTACGGCGACACGGCGCAGACGACGACCTTTCTCGACGCGCCCGACCAGACGACGATCGCGGGCGCGGCGAAGGTCTCGGGCCAGATCGGCGGCTGGACCGTCGGCCTGCTCGACGCCTCGACGACGCCCGAAATGGCGCGCTTCCTGACGGCCGACGGCACGCGCGGGTCGCTCCCCGTCGCGCCGTTCGCCAACTACGCCGTCGCGCGCGCGCGCCGCGGCTGGCGCGACGGCCGGACGCTCGCCGGCGCCTTCGCCTCCAGCGTGATCCGCGACACGCAGTCGGAGGCGTTCCGGGCCGTCCTGACGTCGACCGCGACCGTCGGCGGGCTCGACGTCGAGGTCGCCTCCGCGACGCGCGCGTGGACGGCGACGGGCCTCGTCGCCGCGAGCGTCGTCAACGGCTCCCCGAGCGTCATCACGGCCCTCCAGCGGGCGCCGCAGCGCTACTTCCAGCGGCCCGACGCCGACTACGTCGAGCTCGACCCGCTCCGGCAGCGCCTCGCGGGCTACCGCGCCGAGGCCTCACTCGCCAAGACCGGCGGCGGCCGCCACTGGCGCGGCGCGCTCACGCTCGGCGCCACGAGCCCGGGCTTCGAGACGAACGACCTGGGCTTCCAGCTGCGGGCGGACTTTCTGACGGCCGACCTTTACGCGCACTACAACGAGCCCGCGCCGGGGCCGTCGTGGCTGCGCGCGGCCCGCCTCTCGGCCTATGCCAACCGCGGCTACACCTACGGCGGCGAGCGCGTCTACGACCGCGTCACATCGGTGCTGCGGCTAGTCTTCTCGAACCTCTGGAACGCGTCCGTGACGGCGTCCGCGCGGCCCGAACAGCTCAACGACCGCCTCACGCGCGGCGGCCCACTCGCCGTGCGGCCCAGCGACGCCTCGCTCTCGGGCTCGCTCTACACGAACTCGGCCCGGCGCGTCTCGGGCGGGCTGACCGTCCAGGGCCGCAGCGAGTTCGCCCACGGCTACCAGGGCGTCGGGCGCGAGTGGACGCGGACGTTCTCGCCGTACCTCGCCGTTCGCCCGACGGACGCCGTCGAGATGTCGTTCGAGCCGCTGTACCTCGGCGCGCGCAACACGGACCAGTTTCTCGGGCGTGTCGCCGCGCCGGGCCTGGGCATCGACGGCCAGCGGATCCTGTTCGCAGACACGCGCATCGAGTCGCTCGACCTCACGCTCCGCGCCGACTGGGCGTTCTCGCCCACGCTGACGCTCCAACTCGTCGCCGTGCCGTCCGTCTTCGCCGTCCGCTTCGAGAACTTCCGCGAGTTGGCCGCCGGGCGGACCTACGACTTCGTGCGCTACGGCGAGACGCGCGGCTCGGTCGCGCCGGTCGTCTACGACGCCGACGGGAACGAGACGCCCGCCGGAGACGCGGTGCCGGACGCCTACGCCATTGACCCCGGCGACGGCGGCGACGCGTTCACGGTCTCCAACGACGACTTTACGCAGCTCTCGCTGCGTGGAAACGCTGTTCTGCGGTGGCAGTGGCGCCCCGGCTCGGCCCTGTTCTTCGTCTGGCAGCAGGTCCGCGACGAGGTCGTCCCGTTCGCGGGCTACGACGTCGTCGCGGACCTGCCGGACGTGTTCTCGGCGAGCCTCCAGAACGTCTTCCTCCTCAAGGCGACGTACTGGTTCGGGCTGTAAAGGAAGGCCTGGCACGCGACATCCAGATCGTGCGAGGCGGATCCCCGATCGTGCGAGATGGCTCCCCGGTCGTGTGAGATGACTCCCCGGCCGTGTGAGGTGGTTCTCTGGCCGTGCAACATGACAACACGGCTATGTACGGGGGCTTCCCGGTCCTGCACGGAGGCAATCCGCCCGTGCGACCTGACTCCAAAGCGTCGCACGGCCGCGTCCCGACGCTGCAGACAGGGCGTCGGCTCCGTTTTCGACGGGCCTCTCGGCGGACCCTCGACGGCGGGCGTCCGTTCCCC
Organism: Rubricoccaceae bacterium; assembly: GCA_036399715.1. Taxonomy (GTDB): domain Bacteria; phylum Bacteroidota; class Rhodothermia; order Rhodothermales; family Rubricoccaceae; genus DASVSE01. The sequence continues at coordinate 3,967 of DASWMO010000215.1, read as the reverse complement.
CACCTCCCGACTCCCGCTCCCGATGCCCTACCTCGACCACGCCGCGACGACGCCGCTCCGCGACGAGGCCTTCGCCGCGATGGAGCCGTGGCTCCGCGCGCCCGCCGCCAACGCGTCCTCGCTGCACGGGCCGGGGCGCCGCGCCCGTGTCGCCGTGGACGCCGCGCGCGAGCGCGTCGCGGTCGTGCTCGGGTGCGAGCCTAGCGAGGTCGTGTTCACGTCCGGCGGGACAGAGGCGGACAACGCGGCGCTCCGCGGGACGCTCACCGGATCTGCGCTCCGCGAAACCGGCCGGCCGGGCCTCGTTACGAGCGCAGCCGAGCACCACGCTGTCCTCGCGCCGGCCCACGCCCTCACGGCCGACGGCCACCCGGTCGACGTCCTGCCCCCCGGCCCGACCGGGGCGCCCGCCGCCGCGGCAGTCGCCGCAGCCGTAAAGCCCGAGACAGGCCTCGTCTCGGTCATGCACGTTAACAACGAGGTCGGGACGGTTGCAGACGTGCGCGCCATCGCCGAGGCGGCGCACGCCGCCGGCGCGCTCTGCCACACGGACGCCGTGCAGGCGGCGGGCATGCGGTCGCTGAACGTCGACACGCTCGGTGTGGACCTGCTCTCGTTGACCGCACACAAGGTCGGCGGCCCGGTCGGCGCCGGGGCGCTGTTCGTCCGGACCGGCACGCCGTTCGCGCCATTCGTTCTCGGCGGGGCGCAGGAGCGCGGGCGCCGCGGCGGGACCGAGAACGTCGCCGCCATCGTCGGTTTCGCGACGGCGCTCGCGCTCGCCGAGACCGAGCGCAAGACGCACGCCGCCCGGCTTCGAGAGCTCCAGCGCCGCCTCGCGAGCCGCCTGCGCGACGCATTCGGCGACGGCCTCTGCTTCAACACGCCGCTCGCCGGCTTTGTCGAGCACACCGCCGAGACGGCCCCACACATCCTGAGCGTCTCGCTGCGGCCCATCGACGGCGTCCCGTTGGATGGCCAGATGCTGCTCGTCGGCCTCGACCTCGACGGCGTCCACGTCTCGGCTGGCAGCGCGTGCACGTCGGGCGCGCTGGAGCCATCCCATGTCCTGCTCGCCATGGGCGTCGACCGCGAGACGGCCGCGGCGACGGTCCGCTTCTCCCTCGGACGCCCGACGACCGAGGACGACGTCGACGCCGCTGCAGAGGCGTTCGAGCGCGTCGCCACGCGACTGGCGACGCTCGCCTGACCCGAAGGAGCCGGATGCCGGGCTAAACCCCCGAAAGCGCGGCGATAGACTCGCATCGACATGTGCGGCCGAGTAGTTTCGTCTCATGACACACCTCTCACGCGCCGCCCTCGCCCTGCTTTGGGCTGCGGCCGCCCTGGTCGCCCTCCGCCCCGCTGCGGCGCAGGACGTTCTCTACTCCGAGACGCACACGTTCACCGTAGACGCCGGGGCGTCGCCCGTGGTCGAGGACGTCGAGGTGTCGATGACCTACGTCTCGCCGCGCTCGGCGGAGCAGACCGAGTTCGGCGTCGGCGAGCAGTACTTCAACCGCGTGACGGATTTCCGCGCCGAGATCGACGGCCGGGGCGTCCGCGGGCGGCAGTTCCAGACCGAGCGCACGACCCCGCGCGACGTGTTCCTCTCGGGCGGGTCCGTTCAGTCGTTCCGCCTCGACGAGGCGCCGCGGCCCGGCCAGCGCCTGACGTACCGTTACCGCCGGACGTACCCCGACGCGGCGTACCTGCCGATCCTCTACGTGCCAAGCCTCGACCGCGTCGAGCGCTACGAGGTCGTCGTGCGCCACCCGGCGGACGTCCGCGCGACGTTCGACGTCGTCGCGCCGCGCGGCAGCGCGTCCGCGCTGACGTCCGAGACGCCGACCGAGGCGCGGGCCGTGTTCACGAACCTCGCCCGCGCCGAGCCGCTCGCCCTCTTCGCCCTCGCTGACGTCCACGCCGCCGTCCAAATCGACCTCCGCCGCGGCGAGACGGCCCTCACGCCGACGCGCCCCGACGAGTTCGCCGCGTGGTACGGCCGCCTCCTCGCCGGCGTCGACACGACCGCGACGCCGGCCCTCCGCGCAGTCGCCGAGTCGCTCCGCCGCGCCACGCCCGAAGCGACCGTCGCGGCCATCCACGACCACGTCCGCAGCGGCATCCGCTACATCGCCGACGCCCGCGACGAGGGCGCCTTCGTCCCGCGGGCGCCCGACATCGTCCTCGGCCACTCCTACGGCGACTGCAAGGACCGCGCGCTCCTCGTCGCGACGCTCGCGCGCCTCGTCGGGTTGCGCGTGGACCTCGTGCTGGCCGGGACGGTCCCGACGGCCGCCACGCGCGGGGTCTCGTTCGGGCTCTACAACCACGCCATCTGCGCCTTCGGCGAGGGCGAGAACCGCGTCTACTTCGACCCGACGCACCCGTACCTGCCCTACGGCGACCTGCCCGAGGGCGACGTCGGCGGGCGCGCGCTGCGCCTCGGGCCTGGCGGCGCCGAAGACGTGACCCTTGCCGCACAGGACTCGCTGCCCGCGCTCGACGTCGCCGTCCGCGTCTCGCTCGACACGCCCGAGGCGGGCGAGGCGACCGTGGTCGCGCGCGGATCGCTGCTCGGGATGCTCCGCGAGGCGATGGCCAAAGGTGCCGGCCCCGACGCCGCGAACGCCCTCTCGGAGGCTGCCGGCGAGATGCTCTACAAGATCCGCCTGGGCGAGATCGTCCTCACCGAGGACACACCGACGGCGGTCACGTTTCGCGCCCGCGCGGACCTCTCCGAGTTCGTCGTCGCCTCGCCGACACGGCGCTATCTCCCCCAGACACCCTTCCGGGCCGTCCCGCCCGAGGCCCGCGAGCGCCTCACGGACAATCTTCCCGTGACGCTGGACGCCCGCCCGCACGTGCGCCTCGCCGTCACGGTCGTCCCGGGCGCATGGTCCGCCGAGCCCGCGGACGTCGCGTGGGGCACGCCCGAGACGCGCTTCCGTGCCGTCGTCGCCCCCGGCGCCGACGGGACCGTGCTGACCTACCTCTTCGACCAGCGCGCGCGCCACTTCGAGGGCGACGCCCGCACGGCCTACATCGCCTTTGCGGACCGCTACCTCGGCGCACGCCGCGACGTCTTCACCTTCCGCCCGACCGCTCCATGATTCGTTGGACCACCGCTTCCGTCCTGCTCCTCGCCGCGCTCTCGGGCTGCGCCTCGTCGGGCGGCTCCATGTCCGCCTCGCGGTCGTCATTCACACGGCGTCCGCTCGCTGAGATGCCGGCGCTGCCGGCCGTCCGCCTGGACTCGCTCCGGGAGGCCTACCCCGGCCTCCCGATGGCCTACCTCACCGACGAGCGGACGATCGAGCACCAGTTCGACTTCCCGGCCGAGTGGGACTTCGTCCAGGATGTGCGGCGGCAGTATGTCGTCCTCGACGCAGACAACACGACGGCGACGACGTTCGGCGTCACGCTCGGCCGCCGGGACGTGCTCGAAGGCGCCCACCTGCGGCTCGTCCGCCCCGACGGCGGCGAGAGCGTCTACGCCCTCGCGGACCTGATCCGCGAGCAGGACGGCGGGGCCGTTTCCTACAAGTTCGCGTACCCCAACGTCGTCGCTGGCTCGGTCGTCGAGGAGAGCTACCGGCTGCGCCAGACGACCGACCGCACGTTCCAGCCGCCGCTCTACCACGACATCGCGCTCCAGCGGAGCGTCCCCGTGGACCGGATGACGGTCCGCTACGTCTACCCGTCGTCGTGGGCGCTCGCCGTGAAGCAGGTCGGTCCGCAGATGATGCCCGAGTTCGAGCTCGACCGCACGACGCTGCCGCACTCGACCATCCTCACGGTCCGCCGCGACCGCGTGGCGCCGTTCGCCGACGAACCGTACTCGCCGTTCTTCAAGGAGGTCGCGCCGTACCTCGAGTTCGCCGTCACGGCGATCCACGTCGGCGACGTGCTCCCGCTGTACCAGGCGCCGACGTCGTGGGAAGCGCTCGCGACCGACTTCGGG
>DASWMO010000214.1:0-2285 GCA_036399715.1 Rubricoccaceae bacterium | reverse complement strand
GTCCCGAAGGCGCCGGTCACGGTCCCGTCGGCCGGCCACGGGAGGCGGCCGCGGTTCTGGCGGAACGGGCCCGAGAGGTCGACGGCGAGGTCGGTGGCGGGCTCGGGCGCCTCGCGCCGCGGCGCCGGCGCGGGCGATTCCCGGCGTGGGGCAGGCACGGGCGTCTCGCGACGCGGCGCCGGGGCAGGTGCCGGCGCAGGAGCGGCCGGTTGGCGGCGCGTAGGGCGTGCCGGGCGCGTCTCGGCAACTGGCGGCGAGGCGGGGACCGATACCGCAGGCGTCGCGGGGCGTGCAGCCGGCGCCGTTGTTCGGCGCGGCGGCGCCTGGCGCGGCGTGGCGGCAATGGACGGCGCGGCCGGGACCGGGACGGGCTGGGGAGCGTCGCGGCGCGGCGTCGGGCGGAGGCGGAGGTCGCGGCGCTGAGCGGCGCGTCGGGCCGCCGCATCGGCCTGGCGCTGGAGGTCGGCCTGGCGCGCGGCCTCGGCCCGGGCGGCGGCATCGGCGCTCGCGCGTGCCTCGGCGAGCCGCGTCGCCTCGGAGCGGGCCGCTGCGGCGGCGCGCGTCCGCTCGGTGTCGGCCCGGCGGCGGTCCTGGGCGACGAGGCTCTGGACGAGCCCTTCGAGGTCGCGGGCGTCGGCGCGGCGCTGCGCGAGCTGGCGCTCGAGGTCCGACCGCCGCCCGCGGACGGTCTCGACGAGGGCGGCACGCTCGCGGCGGCGCAGGCCGAGCGTCTGGCGCTCGGACTGGCTCTGGGCAAGCAGGCGCTGCGTCGCTTCTAGCGACTCGCGGACGGCGCCCTCGCGGGCCTGCAGCTCCGCCGTCTGCTCGGCGATGCGCTCGACCTGCGTGCGGCGGCGGCTGGCAAACTGCTGGAGGTAGCGCGCCCGGACGATCATCTGGTTGATCGATCCGGCCGAGAGAATCAGCGCGAGCGCGTTCCGGCGGCCGTGCATGTACGCGTGGCGTGCGCGGTCCCGGTACGTCTCGCGGGCGAGGCGGACCTCGCCGCCGAGGCGCTCGATGGACGCCTGAAGCGTCCCCGTCTCAATTCGGATCGTGTCGACCTGTGTCCGGTAGCCGACGAGGAGCTGCTCGCGGAGGGCGATCTCGGTTCCGAGCGCGTCGAGGGCCTCAATGGCCGACGCCTCTTCACCGCGGACGCGCTGGACCTGCTGTTCGACGCCCTGGATCTGTCCCTGCAGACTGCTGAGCCGTCGCTCCGTCTCCGCGCGGCTCTGAGCGGCGGCAGGCATCGCTGCCGCGAACAGCAGGGCAACGCCGAGGGCGACGGTGCCGGGGCGGGGCGTTCGGGAAACCATGAGCAACTAAAGTCCGGGGAGGCACAAAGTAGAGCGCGCGAGCGCCGCCTGAAACGGGAGTTTCGGGTGTCTATGTCCGTTCCCTGCACACGCCGTGCCACGCGTACCCGGGCCGCTACTGGACGCGAACGACGCGGTAGTCCGGCCGCGCAAAGATGAGCCGCAAGTCAGCCGGGTTGATCGCAATCCGGCGGTGCTCAAAGGTCGCTTCGGCGCCCGCCGCGGCGACGTGGACACGCCGCGGCATCGGGATCCCGTCGACCGTCTCGAACTCGGACGCGTCCTGCTGGCCGCGGAGTGCGCCCGCGGCGTCGTATTCGCGGACCGCGACGACGCGCCAGATCGAGGGGTCAACGGTATACACCCGCCGCCCGCCGCCGACCTGCCCGGTAAGCGTGTACCGGCCATTCTCAGGGCGAACGGCCCACGCGACGTTCGCCTCGGGGACGAGCAGGCCGAGCACGGCCCGAGCCGCCGCCGCCGGCGTCCCGCCGCCGGGCACGACTCGCTCGGCCGCGGAGGCCGGGCCGAGGTACAGCACGCGGTTGATCCGGTCGGCGCCAAAGAGCGAGTCGGTCGTGACGAGCCCGCGGCCGCCTTCGATGCCGAACGGGCCGCGGACGACGACCGTCACGCTGTCGCTGGACTGGCCGGCGAAGCGAGCGCGGAGGCTGAACGTCGCGTCCTGGTCCAGCCGCCCCGCCTTGACGGCGATGCTGCCGTCGACGGCGGCCGACCGGGCGGGCGCGACGGCTGCTGCGACCGCTGCGACGATCTGCGCTTGCGTGTGGGACGGATAACCGGCGGGCACCGCCGGAGCGGGCATCGCGGGGGCGACGGGCCGATGCGCACAGCCAGCGGCGACGGTGACGAAGGCGACGAGAAGGATGGATCGGAGCACGAAATCGAGGGGAGGTTCAGCGAGAGGAGGCTTCGAGCGCACGGTCGAGGCGGGATCGAAGCAGC
>DASWMO010000213.1:0-19421 GCA_036399715.1 Rubricoccaceae bacterium | reverse complement strand
CAGATCACGACGGCGGGCGAGGTCACCTCGTTCTGGCTCCCGCAGGATTAGACGGCCTCTACAGACTCGCTTCGAGGAACGCACGATGGACTTCGACCTCCCCACCGGAATTGCGGTCCTCGAGCGTACCCCCAACACGGTCCGTGCGCTGCTCGCCGGACTGCCCGCTGCATGGACCGACGCCACCGAAGGACCGGAGACGTGGAGTCCGTTCGACATTCTGGGCCACCTCGTCCATGGCGAGCGCACGGACTGGGTGCCGCGAGCGCAGCTCATCCTCGCTCAGGGTCCTCAGCGCCGTTTCTCGCCCTACGACCGTTTCGCACAGTTCCGCGAGAGTCAGGGCAAGTCGCTCGCGGACCTCCTCGACGAGTTTGAGCATCTCCGAGCCGTGAACCTGGCTACGCTTGCGGGATGGCGCCTTACAGAGACCCACCTCGCTCTGACGGGGGAGCATCCCGCATTCGGGCCCGTCACGCTACGTGAGCTGCTCGCAACGTGGGTGGCACACGACCTCGGGCACGTCGCGCAGACGGCACGAGTGATGGCGAAGCAGTACCGTGAGGCCGTGGGCCCCTGGCGCGCCTACCTCCCGGTCATGGACCGCTGAGTCCGACCCGCACGCCTGGCCGCTCTCGCCTACATTCGCCACTGCTGCGCCTCGCCGCTCGCTCGGCCGTTGAGCCGTAGACTGTACTGCCGCACGCGGGATGACTGAACAACTCGTCACCATCGCCACGTTCGGCCCCCCGTTCGAGGCCGAGATCGCCCGAGGCCACCTCGAATCCGAGGGGATCGAGGCCGTCGTCGCCGATGGCGACCTCGTCATGGCCAACTGGATGTACAGCGCGGCCATCGGCGGGGTCAAGGTCCTGGTGCCTGAGTCGGACGCCGGCCGTGCTCGTAGCATCTTGGAAGAGGAGCCGGCGAGTGACGATGAGTATGACGGACCGACAGTCGCAGAGAGCCTCTCCCGCCGGGCGCTGACGTCGTCGGTGATGGGCCTCGGGTTCCCCCCTCTCTACCTCTACGCGCTCTACCTCATCGCCCGCTACGTCACGGTGGCCGACCACGAGGCCCCGAAGACGAGACGCCAGATCGGCTGGGCGGTTGTGTTCATGGTCCCGTGGGCTCTGCTCGCCTACGTCCTGTTCCTGGACGTCGGGTAGCTCATCCAAGGGCACGGCAGAACCCGCCGCTGCACCGAACGGCCTGGCTGGCGTCGCAATGCGGCTTACTCTCCCGCCCGTGCCGCCGGTGAGCGGCCATTCGTTATGCGTCATGAGTGACGACTGGGCCATCCTCGCAGGCGACGTGACGCCGTGGCCGTCACGGGACGCGATGGCGTCTCTGCTCCGCTCGGCCGGGCTCACGGCGGACGTCGGCCGCTACTCGGTCCGCGTCCGGGACTGCGCCCGCTTTGCCTTTCAGGAGTACGGCGGCGACCGGGGCGAGCCGACAATCGACGCGAGTGCCGTGTCCGTCGACGCGCTCGTGCACGACGCGAGTCTCGTCTCGAACGCGTTGACGCGGGCGGGCGTGCGGCACCGGTTCGAGGTCTATGACGCGGGGGACGTGCTGCGGGCGTACCTGCACCACGACTGGCCCCGCGGCGATGACGCATAACCTGCCGAAGCACCGGCCACCCGGCCGACGGGGTTCTGGGCCTACTTTCTCGACTGTGCCATCGGTGAACGGCCGCTCATCCCCTCCCCGACCGAACGCCATCATGATCATCCGGAGAGCCGAGACCAAGACATTCCCGATCCCGAACTGCCACGGGGGCACCGGCGCCGTCGTCTGCCGCGAGGTCCTCGCGGACTACGACCGGGCCACGGCCGGCTTCACTCTCGTCCACGACGACACGCTCGCGCCCGGCGTCAGCGTCGGGGAGCACCGGCACGTTGGCGACGAGGAGGTCTATGTCATCTTGGAGGGCGAGGGCGAGATGGTCGTTGACGGGGTCGTCTACGCGGTCGGCCCGGGCGACGTCTGCGTGACCCGTGACGGGGAGACCCACGGGATCACGAACACGGGGGCGGGAGCCCTCCGGGTCCTCGTGGTCGGGGCGGCTCTGGGGTCCGCAGCGAGGACGGTTCTCTGACCGGTTGCCGGCGGGGCTCTCCCGTCTCGGCTACCGTGCCCCACCGGATGCTGTAGGTAGCCGCGCGCTCGTTGAGGGGACGTCAGGACGCGTCGAGGTCCAACTAGCCCGTCATCTCCACCATCGTTGGCCGGAACCCGGCCCGTGTGAACAGGCGCTGCGCTGCCTTATTCCGCTCCGCCGCCAAGAGCTCGGCGCGGGGGGCGCCCCAGGCCGAGAGCGTCACCAGCATAGCGTCTAGCAGGGCCCGGCCCACGCCCTGCTCGCGCTCTTCACGGTCGACGACGAGGTCGTGGAACACTCCCGCCGGCCCGCGTAGCGCCATGTAGTCGGGCCCCTCGACCACGGCATAGACGTAGCCGACCACGGCGCCCTCCCGCTCGGCGACGAACACTACGGCGTACGGGTCCCTGATCTCGGCCGCGAGTAAGGGCTCGACGAGGCCCGTCGCCCAGACCTCCCGCCGGCCCTCTTTGGAGTGTCGACGGGGAGGCGGGTGTCGGCCGGCCCTGCCGCCCGTCGGGTCTTGCGAGAGCATGGGTTGACCGTCAACCGCCCAGTTTGGCCCAAGCGTCTCAACGGAAAATTCATCCGGTTGAAATATTGGTATACTAATTTGGTAGACATGGAGCCGAAACCAACAAAAGAGCCAGGCGCTGAGCGGATCAGCCGGGTCTACGAGCAGCTCTGTGAGTTGATCGTGTATGGGCGCCTGCCGCCCGGTGCGCGCATCGCAGAGGGACCACTAGCTGAAGCGCTCGGCGTGAGTCGCACGCCCGTGCGGGAAGCACTGCAGCGTCTTCGGCAGGAGGGGCTGCTCATCGAAGTGGGTGGCGGAGCGGGACTCCGCGGACGGCTGGCCGTGGCCCCGTTGCAGCGCGATCGGATGGAGGAGCTGTACGCGCTCGCGGGCGCGATCGAGGGGTTGGCCGCGCGCGGCCTGAGCAAGCTCGACGCGGCGCAGCGGGAGCAGCTGGCATTGAGGATGGAGGAGACTGAGCGCGCCTTTGACGAGGAGGCCCACAGGCAAGCCCCGGAGTACGACCGCCTCTTCGAACTGCACCAAGCGTTCCACCGTGCGTTTGTGGAAGCGGGCGCTGGCCCGGAGACGCGCGCCGTGCTGCGCACGATCAAGCCGCAGCTGGACCGCTACGAGTGGTTCTATGCCCCAATGGCGGGCCCGGACTTCTCCCCAACACGCCGCGAGCACGCGGCCATCGTGGATGCGCTGCGTCTCGGCGACGCGGACGAGCTGGAGCATGCGGTCCGCGCGAACTATTTGAACGGGACGCAGCGGTTGGGCCCGCAGCTCGACCGCTTCGACGGCCGGCTGCCTGCCGGAGCACCCATTTTTTCGATCTCGAGAAGCCTGGTAGGGGACGCCCGGGGAGCCCTGGAGACCCGCGCCGGACGTCATTAACGGAACTGGCGATGAAGGAAAAGAACCCCATGCGGCTCACCGTCGCGGAGGCGCAGGCTGTCCGCGCCGAGGCGCTCGTCTTCGACGCGCCGTCCCTCCCGGCCAGCCCGACCCTCCTCTGGGTCGTCGGTGCGACGCTTACGACGACGGCCCGCGTCAGCGTCGCCCGCTGAGGCGTTCCCCCAACCCCGCATCCCCATGTCTCCCCTCCCCCGCCTTCTCGCCGCCGGCGCCTTCGCGCTCCTCCTCGCAGCCACGCCTGTACGGGCGCAGGAACGCAACGTCCCCTGCACTGCGGGCTTCGCCGGCTCGTACCCGTGCTTGAACGTCGACCTCCTCGCCCACATCGCACTCCCCGAGCTGTTGACCCACACCGCTGCCGAAGTCTGGGGCTGGACGGACCCCCAGACGAGCCGCGAGTACGCGCTCCTGGGGCTCGGCAACGGGACGGCCTTCGTCGACGTGACCCTCCCGACCGCGCCGGTCTACCTCGGCAAGCTGCCCACGGCGACGACGGGCCCGGGCTTTCAATGGCGCTCGGTCCGGACGTACGGCAACTACATGTTCGTCGGGAGCGAGATCGCGGGTCACGGCGTGCAGGTGTTCGACCTCACCCGCCTGCGCGGGCTCACGGCACCACCGGCGAGCTCTTGGACGGCCGACGCGCGCTACACCGGCGCCGGGAAGTCGCACACCCTCGGGCTCAACGAGGCGACGGGCTTCATCTACCTTGCCGGAGCGAACGAGGCCGGCTTCCAGTGCTCGGGCGGCGGCCTCCACATCGTCGACGTCCGGAACCCGCTCACGCCCGTCTTCGCGGGGTGCTACGACGGCGACGGGTACACGCACGAGAACCAGTGCATCGTCTATCACGGGCCCGATACCACGTACAACGACCGCGAGATCTGCATCGCGTACAACGAGGACACCGTGACGGCTGTCGACGTGACGAACAAGTCGGCGCCCACACTGATCTCGCGCGGGATGTACCCCAGCGTCGGCTACACGCACCAGGGGTGGTTCACCGAGGACCGCCGGTACCTCTTCGTCGACGACGAACTCGACGAGCTCAACGGCCTCGCCACGACGGCGCGGACGATCGTGATGGACGCGTCCGACCTCGACAACCTCGGCTACGTCGGGAGCTTCCTCTCGGGCGTCCCCTCGTCGGACCACAACCAGTACGTCCGCGGCAACTACCTCTACCAGAGCAACTACCAGGCGGGCCTGCGGATCCTGCGGATCGACAACCCGGCGGCGGCCTCGGTTACGGAGGTCGGGCGATTCGACACGTACCTGGAGGGCAACCAGGTCAGCGCGAGCAGCGGGCAGTGGATGAACTACCCCTACTTCGCGAGCGGGATCGTGGTGGCGAGCGACATCAACAACGGCCTCTTCGTGCTCCGCCCGACGGCCGGGACGGTCGCGGGTGAGTCCGGCCCGCTGCCGGCGTCCGGGTTCCGCCTGGATTCGCCCGTCCCGAATCCGACGACGGGCACGACGCGGCTCTCTCTCACCGTCGGCGAGGCGCAGGCCGTCCGCGCCGAGGCGTTCGACGCGCTCGGCCGGCGCGTCGCCGTCGTGCTCGGCGGGACGGTCCCCGCCGGCACGACTGACCTCGTCTTTGACGGGTCGGCGCTGCCGGCCGGCGTGTACGTCGTCCGCGTCGTCGGCGAGACGTTCACGACGGCGGCCCGGGTGAGCGTCGCCCGCTGATCGACCGGTTCGGCCGGGGGCGCACGATCTGGCCTTCAACGTATCGGCGCTCGCGCGCGGTGCCTACGTCGTTCGTGCCTCGACGTCCACGGGTACCCTCAGACAGCGGGTGAGCATCGTACGGTGACCCCGCCGGCCACGTCCCTCTCCCCTATTTGACCCCGCAATGTCACGCTTCTTATAGATAGACCATCTCGCTCGGCCTCCTCCTTCCTCGGCCACCTATGACCCGTTTGCGTCTCCGGCTCGGGCTGTCTGCCCTCGCCCTCCGCTCCCTCACCTTCGCTGGGGCCCTCATCCTTGTGCTTCTCTCCCTCGGTGCCTGCCAGGGGGACGAGGCAAGCACCGAGTGGGAGACCGAGGGGGAGGAGGAAACGCCGGGGGCATACGAAGCGCTCGTGCTGTGGACCGAGCAGCGGGCCTACCCCACGTCCGAGCTTCCCGCAGAGGGGTACGCTCGCGCTCTCGACCGCCTCGCCGAGATGCGCGCCGAAGCGCCCGCTGAACGGCCCGGTGCGGAGGCCGGCTGGCAGGCCATCGGGCCTCACAACTTCGCCGGGCGGATGCTGGCCGTCGCACTCAACCCGCTCAACCCGCACACCGTCTGGGCCGGCTCCGCCTCCGGCGGGCTCTGGCGCTCGGCGACGGAGGGGCTCGGCGAGGCGGCATGGGAACGGGTCCCGCTCGGCTTCGGCGCCCTCGCCGTCTCCACGATCGCCGTCCACCCGGCCGACAGCCTCACGCTCTACGTCGGCACGGGCGAGGTGTACCGCTACCGCGACACGCATGGCGGCGTGACGTTCCGTCCCACGCGCGGGAGCTACGGGGTCGGCATCCTGAAGACTACGGACGGCGGGGCGACGTGGGCGCACGCGCTCGACTGGACGCGGAACCAGGAGCGCGGCGTACAGATGCTCCGGCTCGACCCCACCGACCCCTCTATCGTCTGGGCCGCCACGACGGAGGGCGTCCTCGTCTCCCGAGACGGCGGGGCCACGTGGGCCACGAGCCTCAACGTGCCGCTCGCCACCGACGTCTCGGTCAACCCGGCTGCCCCCCAGGAGGTCGTCGCGGCCTGCGGCAACCAGCAGTCGCCCGGCTACGGGATCTACCGGACGACCGACGGCGGCGCGAACTGGACCCGTGTCACGACCGGGGTACCGCCGAGCTACGTCGGCAAGGTGCTCTTCGACCGCCACCCCACACAGCCTGCGACGGTGTTCGCCAGCGTAGGCAACGGGGTCAACGGGAACGGCTCGACGTGGCTCCTCCGCTCCGCCGACGGGGGCGCGTCGTGGAGCACGGTCACGACGACGAACTACGCCACGTTCCAGGGCTGGTTCGCCCACTACGTCGCCGTAGACCCGCACGACCCGAACGTGGTCCTGCTGGCCGGCGTCGACATGTGGCGCTCGACGCAGGGCGGGGCCAACCCCGTCCAGATCTCGTCCTACGGGGGCCCGCTGTACCCGCCCGTCGGCGGGCACGACGGGAGCCCGACGCAGATGCACCCCGATAACCACCACTTCGCGTTCCACCCCACCCAGCCCGGCGTGGTCTACTTCGCCAACGACGGGGGGATCTACCGGAGCACGGACAGCGGACAGACCTACACGGCCGCCAACGGGGGCCTCCAGACGACGCAGTTCTACAACGGCGCCTCCGTCTCGGCGCAGGACCCCAACCAGATGACGGGGGGCGTCCAGGACCAGGGGGTCTTCATCTGGCGCGGGGACACCCGCTGGTACCGCCCGCTCGGCGGCGACGGGACGTGGACGGCCACCGACCCCCGCACGCCGGAGCGGGTCTACGGGGCGCTCCAGTACCTCGCCATCCGCCGCTCCGAGGACGGCGGGCAGAGCTTCGTGAACATCGCGCCGCCGGCGAGCGCGCCGGGCTTCGTCGCGCCCTACGCTCTCGCGCCGTCGATGCCCGACCGGCTCTACGCCGCCGGCAGCGTCGTCTACCGCTCCGAGAACAGGGGGGACGCGTGGACGGCCACCAACGGCGGCGCGGCCGTAGACCCCAGCGGGAACGACGCCCTCGCCCTCGCGGTCGCCCCGTCGGACGCCGGCGTGGTCTACCTCACGACCTCACCGAACTCGCGTTTCCCGAGCGACACGCCCGGCCCGCCGAAGCTGTTCGTCACGACGAACGCCGGGGCGAACTGGACCAACCGCACGGCCGGCCTTCCCGACCGATTCCTCACCGACGTCGCCGTCCACCCCTCGGACCCCCAGACGGCCTACGTGACGGCCTCCGGCTTCGGCTCGGGCCACGTCTTCCAGACCGCCGACGGCGGCGCGACGTGGACCGACGTAACGAACGGGCTCCCCGACATCCCCGCCTCCGCCGTCGTGCTCGACCCGCTGGCGCCCGACCACGTCTACGTCGGGACCGACGTCGGCGTGTTCGTCTCGATCGACGCCGGGGTGACGTGGGCCCCATGGGACACCGGGCTCGTGGAGGCGGTGATGGTGGCGGACCTCGTGGTGTCGCCGGCCGACCGGACGATTCGCGCGCTCACGCATGGAAACGGAGCTTTCCTCCGCCCGCTCGCCGAGACTCCCACCGCCTCCGGGCCGGGCGCCGCGCCCGAGGCCGCCCTCACGCTCACTGCCGTCGGTCCAAATCCGTTCCGCGACCGGACGGTCGTCGAGGTGCGGCTCCCGCGCGAGAGCCTCCTCCGCCTCACGCTGTACGACGCGGCGGGGCGGCAAGTGGCCGTACTCGCCGACGGGCAGCGTGCGGCGGGCTCCCACCGCATCCCCGTGGACGGCCGAGCGCTGGCGCCGGGCGTCTACGTGGCCCGTCTGGCGAGCGCGCGCACGGGCGCCGCGCTGCGCCTCACCCGCGCCCGCTGACGCCGGAGACCCGGACACGCCACGCCCCGCGTGACCTGGGGCACCCTGCCCAAGCCACCCGCCCCGGCAGGGCGGATATACCGGGTTGGCCATGCGTTCCTTCTATCGGTGAACGGGGTCTGGCTCACCGCATTGATCCCGCCCGAGTTTGTTAACCCTCGATGACGACGGTCAGGGTATGGCCGCGCGCCACGTTCGCGTCGGCGACGAGCGGGGTGCTGGTAATGGTGCGGGAGCCGGGCGTCAGATTCGGAACCGTGCCGAGTGAAACGAGGTCGTGCCAGAGCTGGACTAGCCCGCCTAGTCACGTCCTTTACTGTCTGAGCACTTGGGTCTCGCCGGTGGTAACCCGCCTACCTCGCGTTACCACTCGCTGCATCTGGAGCACCTCACTCGTCGGATCACAGCCCCGCCGCAGCCCGACGATGGACAGTGGCAAAGCGGTCACGGTCGCCTCCACCTGAACCGTTCGACCTCGTCCGCCTGCCCCGTCTAGCGTGTCACCGTGAAGCGGCGCGCGAACGCGAACGACTCGCCCTCGACGCGGACGACGTACACGCCCGGAGCCAGTCCGCTCGCATCGACAGTCACCTCAGCCGCGGCGGCGACCTCGGCGTCGAGGACGACGGCGACGGCGCGGCCGAGCGCGTCGTACACCGTCGCCCGGACGTGCTGAGGCGCGTCGACACTCAGGGACAGAGCCGCTCGGGCCGACGTGGGGTTCGGCATGGCCGGGCCAAGCGACGCCTCCGTTCCTGCTGGCGTGCCACCGCTGGCCGTAGACAGCCCGAAATACTCTGCGAGCGTGTACGTGTACGCCCGCCCGATGTCACGCGCCAGGGTCGACCCGTACAACCCGTACTGCGGTGCTCCGATGGCGACGTGGCCCCCGTCCAGCGCGACAGCGCCCCCGAGCGCGAACCAGATCGGGGAGTTGGTAGTCGGGGCAGTATCGTCGTCGACGGTGACCCGGAACCCCTGCTGCCATGCTCCTCCTGCGTACCGGAAGCCGTACGTCGCTCCGAGGTTGATGTTGGCGTTCCGGAACCGTGGGGCCCCGACGACGGCGTAGTCGCCCTCGAGCGCAACTGCGGCTCCGAACTGGTCCAGCTGAGCCGTGCCCACCCCTACGAATTCGGCCTCCTGCACCCATGCCCCGCTGCCATATCCGAACGAGAAGGCAGCACCGGACCCGAGCGAGACACCGTCGCGGTATGGGGCCCCTACCACGACGCGGTCGCCCGACGCGGCCACGTCGGTCCCGAACTGGTCGCCGTCGGCGAGGCCTGCCGGCGCGAGCGTCGCCTCAAACGCCCACTCGTCGCCGGTCCGTCGGAAGACGTACGCCCGTCCGACCTCATCGGTGTCTGTAGCGTCGCCGCAGAGGGGCGACGTGTACCAGAGCGGGGCCCCGACGATCACAGCGTCCCCGTCGAGCGAGACGCTCAAACCGAATCCACTCCCGATGAGGCCGTCGGGGACGACGAGTGAGTCGGCCCGTGCCCAGGTAGAGCCGTCGTAGCGGACGACCTCGGCGCGGGAGAGCTCGTAGACCCCGTTGCCGTGGCAGATGTCGCCGGCCCGCGAGGCCGAGGGCCCATCGCCGGTCACGGCTCCGCCGCCACCGCCCTGCCCCGGGGGGCCAACGAAACGGTCCTTCACGCCGACGACGAGCGTGTTGTCCTCGACATCGACATCGAGCCCGTAGAGAAGGTCTCCGAACGGGGCCTGTGCGAGTTCGGCCTCGAGCGCCCACGTGCCGCCGGTACCTCGCCGAAAGACGTACACGACGCCGCGCGTGTTCGCGTCTCCACTGTGGTAGTCGACCCATTCGGCCGGGGCCGCTACGACGGCCAGGTCGCCTGAGACGGCCACGCTCGCACCGAACTGCGTCTCCCCGAAGGGGCTGAACCCGACCGGGAGCAGCGTTGCCTCGAGGGTCCACTCGCCGCCCGTGAGGCGGTACACGTAGGCGGCACCCGTCCAGACCCCGTCGGTTCGCTCGTTCGGGGCCCCGACAATGGCCACGTCGCCGTCGACGTCGATGGCGGTCCCAAACTGGTCGAACTCGCTCGCCCTGGGGTTGGCGACGACGGACGGAGTCTGTGCATTGACAGTGATCGCACCCGTTGTCAGGAAGACGAGCGGCAGGACCCAGTTCAGGTGGGGAAAGAGAGCAGAGAGGGGCATGACAGGTCTGAAGGGTGTCAAGAGGAAGGTTTGTGAGGTAGGACGACCGTTACCGCACGAGGGTCAGCCGGCGGGTTGCGCGGAAGTCCTCGGCCTCCATCACGACCACATAGGCTCCGCTCGCGGCCCCTGTGGCGTCCCATACCACGGAGTGGCGGCCAGCGTGCAACTCGCCGTCAACGAGTGTTGAGACCTCTCGGCCAAGGAGATCATAGACGACGAGGCGCACGCGCGTCGTCACCGGTAGCGCGAAACGGACGGTGGTCCTCGTCCCGAACGGGTTCGGGGCGTTGCCGTCGAGGGAAAATGCGTTCGGGAGCGCACCCGGCTCGTCTTCGCCCGCAACCACGGTCCCACTGAGGTCGACGATGTCCCCGAACGCGGTCCACGTAAACGACACCGTCGCGGCGTCGCCCGCGAACCGGAGCGTGACGCGCTCGCCAGGCGCAGCGCCCTCATCCTCGGGTGTGGCCGGGTCGTCCGCGTAGACGGCCATGAGCCCGAGGTGCCCGTCGGCCACGACGTCGAACGCGCCGCAGACCGTGCCCTGCGGGTCGACCGCCGTCACTCGGACTCCGACGGGGAGCGGATGGCCGTCCGCTCCCGTCAATCCAGCGCCCCACACGCTCACCCACTCCGGAGTCGCCGTGACGCCCGCCTCGCGCTCGGCCCGGAGGCGGCCCTCCAGGGTCGGCCGCGCCGCGTCACTGCCGGCCCCCATGCCCCCCGTGGCGGCCGGGTAGACCAGCGTCGCCGGCTCGGCGAGGTGGAGGACGTATCCGGCCTTCGGCTCCATCTGGGCGAGGACCTGGAAAGCGTCGGGGACGGCCGACGAGAACGTCAGGCCGGTCCCCGGGAACGCCGACGCGACCACCGCCGCTCCGAGCACGTCCTCGAGGGCATACCCGATCCCGTTGGCGCGGGCCGGGAGGTACGAGACGGCGTTGGGGCCGGCCGAGAGCGCCAACGGCGTCTGTGCAGCAATGCGCTCGCCCCGTAGCGCCAGCGTGCCCGGGGCCGCGAGGCGGACCCAGTAGCTGTACATAGGGTCCAGCGCCGAGAGCGTGTTGGTGGTCCTGCCCGGGGCCCACGTCAACCGCTCGCCGCCCCGGTAGCTCTCGACGGCCAGGACACGGTCGAGCACGGGGGCCAGGACGGCCTCCGGCGTGGTGTCGAGCGTGGCCACGTTCCAGCTGACGAGGTTCCAGCCGGCGCCGAGCCTGACGAGGAGGTCGCCGGCGACCTCAAGCCGGACGGGGACGCCCAGCGCCGGAGTGTCCGGGTCGTTGGTCTGGAGCAGCAGGGCGTCGCGGAACAGTCCGGCCTCAAGCACAGATGCGTCGAAGGTGACCGTCACCTGGGCGGTCGTTCCCGGCGCGACTGTGCCGGCCGAGGGTGACACGCTCGTGAGCCACGGCGGCGTGCGGCCGATCCGGACGGCGAGCCCGTCGTGGACGTACGGCGCGTTGAACGCGACCTCCAAGCCGTCGTCGCCCGCCGCATTCTCGATCCCCACCGTGGCCTGGTCGAGGAGCGGCCCCTGCATCTCGAGGTACTGGAAGAGGACCGACCCGTTCGGCGTGAGGATGGCCTGGAACGTATACCGGTCGCTCGTCCCGTAGCGGACCACGTCGTCCCACTGGACGACGAACCGGCCGAGGCTGTCCGCACCCGCGTAGACCGTTCCTCCGGAGCCTGGGTTGAGGTCGTCCCAGAAGGGAGCGATGAGGTCGCTCGGCGTCGCCGTTCTCGGGACCGGCTGGTTCGTGAACGCCGTGGCGCCGGCGGCCGCGAACGTGAGGAACCCGTTGGACGAGACGACGACGTCGGTGTACGGCTGGCCGTAGAACGTGAAAGGGAACGGGAGCGAGACCGTCTCTGAATCGTCGTCGCCGAGCGGGAGCGCGGTCCCCGTCTCCGAGATGTCGGCCCATGAGAAGGCTGGCCCTCCAGGCTCGTTCGAGTCTGACCACGAGTAGCCGAACGCGTCTGGGCCGCCGCTGTCAAAGGCCACGTTCCCACGCCGCGCGTCGAGTGCGCCTTTGCCAAGCCAGACTGGCGCAGCGGACGGATCGCTCGCTCGGCGCTCCTGGTGCGGCCAGCTTCGGAGGGCCTCGGTGTACCCCGGGAAGGTAAACTCAAGGGGTCCCGCGCCCGTGTTCGAGACGGCCAGCGTGGCCGTCCCCGTCATGCCAGCGTCGAGGACGGCGGCGAGCGAGTCAGGTGCGACGGCGAGATTCGGCGCAAGCGCGCCCTCGCCGGTGAGGGCGACCGTCGCGACCGGACGGCCGGGATCGTCGCTTGTGACCGTGAGCGACGCCGCCACCAAGCCCGAGACGACGGGCGTAAAGGTGACCTCGACGGCCCGCGACTGGTCGACGCCGAGCGTGAACGCGCCGGCCGGCGAGACCGAGAAGGCTGGGGCCGAGCTCGTGACCGCGCTCACGGTGAGCGGGCCAGTTCCGACATTGCGAACGGTGACCGTCCGGCTCACCGCCGCGCCCAGGAAGACCTCCGCAAAGTCGAGCGTGTCCGCGCTGACAGCTACCTCGGGCACGCCCGTCACGCCGAGCGTGACCGGGACGACGACCTCGGGCTCGTCCGGATCGTCGCTCTCGACGACGACCGACCCGGTATACTGTCCACCGATGAGCGCTGCCCCCCCCACCCGGACGGGGACGTCGACGCTCCCTCCAGCCGGGACGGTCCCCGTCAACCGCTCGGCTCCGATCCAGTCGCCGGTGGTCCGGAGCGCGCGGATGACGTACGTGGTGCTGCCCGTCTCGTGGTACCAGGTGGGGCTGTGGAACGTCCGGCGGTAAGAACGGCCACCGCTGTTGGTGTGCACGCCGAACGGGGCGTATTCGCCCTCGGTCCAGATCACCACATAGAAGTCCTCGCCTCGCTCGAACACGAGCGTGGTGTCGAGCGGAATCTCATGCATCGCCGCAGGCCCGTGAGGAATCGAGACGTCGAGGGAGCGGAGGAGCGGACCGCTCGTCGGGTCGCCGAACGTGCCCGCCCCGTACACCTCCACGCGCACCGTTGGGTCGCGCTCGATCTTGAGGAATGCCCGCACCGCCGTCATGCTGAACCGGTCCGTTGCCGTGAAGCGGTTGCTGACCGCGAAGGGCCGCCACGGCGTCCAACCGGTCGTGCCGGCCCCGGCCGCCCCGGAGTCGGAGTAGAGCGAGTCGAGGGCACTGCCGGCGCCGTCCGGACGGAGGGAGAGGGCGAACGTGAGGGCTGCCCCCCCCGTGTTCGCGACGGTCAGCGTGTGCGTGACCGAGAGTCCCGCCGCCACCGAGGCGGTCAACGCGGGTGGGGTGACCGCCACGTCGGGCGCCGGGACGCCGAGGCCGGCCAGCGTGACCGAGACGGCCGGCTCGTCCGGGTCGTCGGTCGTGAGGACGAGCGTGCCCGTAGAAGGCCCGACGAGGGCAGGCTCGAACCTCACCGCGATTCGCCGGATCGCTCCCGGGGCCATCACCGTGGGCCCGACGGACGCCGTAAAAAACGGGGAGCCGCCGGCCGTCACGGAGGAGAGCGTGAGCGGGGCCGAGCCGGCGTTGGTGACGACGAGCGTGTCCGCGCCGGTGCCCCCGATGAAGACGTCGCCGAAGGCGACGGACGTCGCCGACACCGCAACGTCTGGGACGCTGAGCACGGTCAGGGTCGCGGGCACGACGACCGTCGGGGGCGCGGAGTTGCTCGTGAGGGCGAGGGCGCTCGCGTAGGTCCCCGCCTGGAGGTCAAACGAGGAGAACGTCGCGGTCACGCCCGCGCTGGCGCCCGGGGCGAGCGTGCCCCCGCCGACGACCGACAGCCACGGGTCTCCCCGGGCGATCCGGACGGCAAGCCCATTCCGGACGTACGGTTCGTTGTAGGCCACCTCGAGGCCCGTCGTGCTTCCACCGTGGTCGCTCGTCGCGTTCTCGATCCCCACGGTGGCGCTGTTGGTCGGGCCTACCATCGGGCCGTACTGGACGAGGGCCGTCCCGGAGGGGTCGAGGACAATCTGGAATGTGTACCGGGCGTCGGGGGCCGTGGACCCGGCGAGCCCGACCTCGTGGTACTGCACGACGAACCGGCCCCGCGCGTCCGTCCCGGTGTAGACGCCGCCCGCCCGCGACGGGTCGAGGTCGTCCCAGAACCCGGCGATGAACAGGTCGGGATTGTCCCAGTACGGGACGGGCCGGTTGTTGGACGTCGACCCCTGGTAGGTCGGGAGGAAGGAGATCAGCCCGTCCGCGTAGACCTTCACGCGGGTGTACGTCTGCCCGTAGAACGGGAAGGCGAACGGGAGGTCCACCCAGACGCCGCCTGAGCTCGTGAGCGTGTGCCGGGTGCCTGTGGCCCGGATGTCCGTCCACTGGTAGACGGGGCCACCCGTCCGGTCCGAGTCCGTCCATGTGTACCCGTACGCGTCCGGGCCCCCGGCTGGGGCGCCCGCCGGGCCGCGCGCGGCGGCAAACGTGAGCGCGGCGTTGCCCGTGTTCGTGACGGTGAGCGTCTGGGTCGCCGTCGCTCCGGCCCCGAGTGCCTGGGTCAGGGCCGGTTGGGAGACGGCGAGTCGGGGCTGCGCCGCTGCAGGGAGTGCGGCGAGCAGCGCGACGAGGAGACCGGCGGAGGCGGCCCACAACTGGGGCGTTGTCCAGGGAGACGTGCGTAGGAGCGTAGCAGGGAGAGGCATCGGCGGTCGAGGCGAGAGGGGCGGCGACTGGGCCGGGCCCGGCACCTACCACCTTACCCAGCGACCGCCACGGTGGTTCAGCCTGAGATCTAACGATTCCATTGCATCCGCCCGGTCGGCACCCATCCGGAGGCGAAGGCCGCAGGTGCAGGTCGCCCTCCGAAGCCGGGCCTACTCGCAGACTTCGGCTGCCGGCAAAAAGAACGAGATCCTGGTCCCCGCCCCCGGCGGGCTCTCGATCTGGAGCTGGCTGCCGTGGAGCTCTATGATCCGCTCAGCGATGGCGAGCCCTAGCCCGGCCCCGCCGCGTCCTCCACGCGTTCGGGCCGGGTCCCCTTGCACGAATCGCTCGGTCACGCGGCCGATGAGGTCCGGAGCAATCCCGGGTCCGGTGTCGCGCACGTGGACCGTCACGCCGCCCGGGGCGTGGAGCGCGGCGAGCTCGACGGTCCCACCGGCGGGCGTATAGCGGAGGGCGTTGTCGGTGAGGTTCGCGATGACCCGCTCGACGAGGCGGAGGTCTCCGCAGACGAGCGGGAGCCCCTCGTCGAGCCGGAGCGCGAGCTGTTGGCTGTCGCCCTCGGCGCGGGGGCGAAATCGGGCCGCCGTGTCCTGGACGAGGTCGGCCCCGGCGAACGACTCCTGCTGGAGCGTCACGCCACCGGCCTCCAGCTTCGAGAGCTCGAAGAGCTCTTCGACGAGGGCTCCGAGCCCCTCAGCGTTTCGGAGGGCAACCTCTAAGTACTCCTGCCGCTTCTCTGGCGTGAAGTCGTCCCCCTTCAGGAGCACGGTTTCGAGGTAGCCTCGGACGGCCGCGAGCGGGCCCCGGAGGTCGTGGCTCACATTGACGACGAGGTCCCGGCGCTCACGGTCCGTCCGCTCGAGCTTCCGGAGCGTGTCGGCGAGCGCAGCAGCCATTCGGTTGAACGAGGCCCCGAGGCTCGCCACCTCCTCGCCTCCCGCGACGGGGACCCGGCGGTCAAGGTCGCCCCGCTCGACCGCCTCGGCGGCCTCGGTGAGCCGGCGGAGCGGCCGGGTCACCGAGGCAAACAGGAGGAGACCCAGGACGGCCGTGACCAGGAGCGCGAGCGGGAGTGCCTGGCGAGCCCCCCGCATCCACATCCCCCGGGCGAGCGCGGCGAGGTGGGCGTCGTAGACCTCATTTCCGAGCGTGACGTAGAGGTAGCACCCCTCCTCGCCCATGATCCGGACGTACGCGGCTGAGAACGGTCGATGACCGCCCGGCCGGCGCGGGTCGTCGCCGAGGACAGGAAAGACCGCCTCCCCAGCGATCACCCGCTCGAGGGGTTCGGTGTCGACGGTCCGGCCCTCAGCGGACCCACCCGGCATCCGGAGCGCCGCCTTGACCATCCCGGTCGAGCTCAAGAGGTAGACGTCGATCCGGCGGTTCACACTCGAGAGGCCCTCGATGATGTCTTCAAGGCTATCCCGGGGGATGCCGTCGTCGAGGTACATCTGGAACCGCGGGGCAAGGTCTGCCGCGAGGTCCCGGTGGATTGCCTGGTCGGCAGCTTCGACGAGCCGGATCGACGACCGTGCGCTCCACACGGCGAGGGCAGCTCCGAGACCGAGGAGCAGGAGCAGGAAGACGGCGGCAAGCCGGGCGTAGAGCGAGCGAAGCATCACGGGAGCGCAGGTGGTTCGGTGACCAGCTCGCCGGGCTCGGCAAACCGGTACCCCACGCCCCACACCGTCAGGACGTAGCGGGGGCGGGCGGGGTCGGGCTCGATCTTGGCGCGGAGCCGGTTGATGTGGGAGTTCACGGTGTGGGTGTAGCCCTCGTGGGTGTAGCCCCACACCCGCTCGAGCAGCTCCATCCGGGGGAAGACGCGGCC
Source organism: Rubricoccaceae bacterium (assembly GCA_036399715.1). GTDB lineage: Bacteria > Bacteroidota > Rhodothermia > Rhodothermales > Rubricoccaceae > DASVSE01. Next base: position 2,578 of record DASWMO010000213.1, on the reverse strand, counting down.
GGGGTGGCGCGCGAACAGTGCGAGGAGCTCGAACTCCTTGGCCGTCAGCTCCACGGGCTCGCCACCCAGGAGGGCTCGGCGCTTCTCGGGCTCAATCCGCAAGGGGCCTACGGTGAACGGTTCCGCTGCCCCGCCCCCGTTGCGGTCGTCGCCGAGCCGGTCAAGCTCGACGCGGCGGAGGAGTGCTTTGACGCGAGCGAGGAGTTCGCGGACGGCGAAGGGCTTCGTGACATAGTCGTCGGCCCCGAATTCAAGCCCGAGGACCTTGTCAACCTCCTCTCCGCGTGCGGTGAGCATGAGGACCGGCGTCGCGGAGCCGGCGGCACGGAGCCGCTTGCACACCTCTAAGCCGTCGAGGGTGGGGAGCATCCCGTCGAGCACGACGAGGGCGTAGGGGCTGGCCAGCGCCCGGGCGAGCCCGTCCGCCCCGTCGACCGAGTGGTCGCACCGGAACCCGAGGTCCTCGAGGTGGAGCCTGAGGAGAGCGGCGAGGTCGGGGTCGTCCTCGACGAGAAGGATCGCGGGGGTCGTGCTCATGACGCAGAACCTACCGCCCCGAGTCCCGCCCGAACAGGACGGAGCGTCTGCTGGCGGGCCTGGAAAGGTGGCGATCCATCTCGTGAGCCTCTCGTGACCTCCCTGTGACATCTCACGACCGACGGGTCGGTTTACGAGCAGGCCCTTAACCCAGTGTCTGGCCTTCCGGGTCGATCTCGGGCCCTCTTCCCCTCCTCACCGTCCCCTCTCGATGATGCCCTTCTCGCTCCGGCCAGGCCTCGCCCTGACCCTCCTCTTCGCCGTCAGCGGCTGTGACACGAACGACTCCGACGCGACCGTCGTCGGGACCCTGTACACGATGGAGAACGAGGCGACGGGCAACCGCGTCGTCGTCTACGACCGGCTCTCCGACGGCTCGCTCGACGAGCGCGCCCGCGTCTCGGCCGGCGGGAACGGGAGCGGGCGCGGGATGGAGATCATCCCCGACCCACTTCTCTCGCAAGACGCCGTCATCCTGAGCCCTGACGGGGCACGTCTCTTCGTCGTCAACGCGGGGAGCAGCACCGTCGCCTCGTTCACGGTCGACGCGGACGGCGACCTCGCGCTCGTCGAGGCCGAGCCGGCACAGGGTGAGCGGCCGGTCAGCCTCGCGACGAGCGCGGACGGCCGTCGGCTCTACGTGGTCAACGCGATGACGGGCGGCGGGGCCGGCTCCATCGCCGGGTTCACCGTCGGCACGGACGGCTCGCTGACTGCGATGGCCAACTCGGTCCGTCCGCTCTCCGGGGCGCCCATGACCGGCCCGGCCCTCATCGCGATGTCGCCTGACGGCTCGCGGCTCGTCGTCACCGAAAAGGCGACGAACCGGATCGTGACGTACGCCCTCGGGACTGGCGGCGTCCCCGGCACCCCCGTCGTGACGCCCTCGGCAGGCGTCACCCCGTTCGGAGCCATGTTCACCCGGAACGGCACCTTCGTCTCGTCCAAGACGAACGCGCCCGGGGGCCCGCTCACGGCCGTTCCTAACGGCGGGACGGTCTCGTCGTACCGCATGAACGCCGACGGGACAATGACGGCGGTCACATCGATGTCGCCTGCGTTCGGGACGGCCTCGTGCTGGATCGAGATCACGCCCGACGACCGGTACGCGTATACGACGAACACGGGGTCAGGGACGATCTCGGGCTATACCGTCGGGGTGAACGGGTCGCTTACGCCGCTCTCGCAGAACGGCCCCCTCGCCACGCTCTCGGTCACCGGCGCGGCCCCGCTCGACATGGCGATGGGCGACGGGTTCCTCTACACAGTCTCGGGCGACGCGACAGGAGGCGACGGGACAGTCAGCGTTCACCGGCTGGAAGCCGACGGCCGCCTGACGGGCGTCGACGATTCAGCGGCCGAGGGGCTTCCGGCGTTCGTCACGGGCCTAGCTGCCCGCTGAGGTCAGGTCCTAACCGGCTTCCCCAGCGTGATTGCCCGAGCACCGTCGGACTGGTTCTGCTCCTCGTGGCGCTCTCGAGTTTGTTGAGAGCGCCACGTTTGTGCTGTAACAGGGTTAGTCGCCCCAGGTCACTCCGCTGCGGCGGCTTTCATAGCCGAGAGGATGGCTTGGGTTTGCCCTCCTACAAGCCTGGGCCCGACATTCCCGTTCTAGGCCACGGTCCACGGATCTACCAACCTGCGCTCGGCGAGGCTCGTGTAGCCGGTGCCTGCGAGGATGAGGTGGTCGTGGACCGTGATGCCCATGACCACCCTCCCAGCCCCGACGGGATGCGTCGTGTTACCGGGTGACGGTCATCCGGCGCGTCTGCTCGAAGGCCACGCCCCCGCTCTCCGGCCGGGCCCGCATCCGGACGAGGTACGTCCCGCTCGGGAAGCCGGCCGCGCTCCACGACACCTCGTGGCGGCCTGCCGCCACCCGGCCGTCGACGACCGCCGTGGCGAGCCGGCCGAGCACGTCGAACACCTCGATCGTCACCGCCGACGCCTCGGGCACGTCGAACCGGATCCGGCCCGCGGCGCGGACCGGGTTCGGGAGCATCCCGCCGAGCGCGAACACGTCGGGCGCCGACGACGGGGC
>DASWMO010000212.1:0-10131 GCA_036399715.1 Rubricoccaceae bacterium | reverse complement strand
CAGGTCCGCCTCGCCGCGCCCGAGGCGGAGGTAGAGCTGCGTCGGGTCGGCGGTGTACGCCTTCGTGTTGACGTCCAGCCGGGCGAGCCAGCGGTAGCCGTCCTCGACGGTCGGCTGGCGCAGGATCATCGCGCCCCACAGCGTCCGCATCGTGCCCGACTCCAGGGGCGAGCGGACGAGGATGCGGCCCTTCCACTCGGGCTCCAGGAGCGCGTCCCACGTCCGCGGAACGTCCGCGGAGTCCACGGCGGACGTGTTATACATCAGGCCCTCGGGCGTGAGGAACGTGCCGTACCAGCGCCCGAGCGAGTCCTTGGCCGTCGCGGGCAGAGCGCCGGCGAAGGCGGGGTGGAACGGCTCCAGCAGCCCCTCCTCGGCCGCCTGCATGAACAGCGTCTGCGGGGCGCCCCACCAGACGGACGCCTGCGGGTTGGCGCGCTCGGTCCGGACCCGTTCGTAGGCCTCCTGGCTGCCCATGTCGAGCCACTGCACGTCGACCTCGGGGTGCGCCAACTCGAAGGCCACCTCGGTCGCGCCGAGCAGTTCGGTCCCGTGGGGCGAGTAGACCAGCAGTCGGGTGCGGCCGTCGCCCTTGCAGCCCGCGAGTGGGGCACCGGCGAACAGGACGAGAGCGAGAACGGCGGCGAGCGGACGGGTCACGCGGAGGCGGGGAAGGGAACGCCTCTCACCCGGCGCCCGCCGACTTGATCCGGCGCTGCGTCGACGCATCGCCTCAGGCGTGGCCCTCGGACGGCGGGAACGCGACGTGCGGGTCGGCGAGGGCCGCCCGGAACTCGGCCTCGCGGCGCGCCTCGCCCGAGGCGCACTCTTCGAGGGCTTCCTGAACGACCTCGCGGATCCACTCGCGGTTGTCGCGCAGCGCCTCGGCGACGACGCGCTTGAGGTCAGCACTCGTCAGGACGGACATGGCGGGCATGGCGGGCTGGCCGGGCGTATCGGAAGCGGGCATCGTCGCGGGTCGGGAAGGCGATCGAGGGAGCCCGCAATCTAGATCGTGTAAGCGGTTCCGCAAACCCATGCGGCCGTGCCCCGAGGGGGCTTTACGGGTACAGGCGCGAGGAACGCCGTCCGCTCGGTCACCCCACGACCTGCAGGCCGGCGAACTTGAGCTTGAGCTTCTTTTGCCCGACCGACCGGAAAAAGACCGTCGCCGCCGCCCGCTCGCCGACGCCCTCGATGCCGATGACCTTGCCCGCGCCAAACGTCTGGTGGTGCACCTGCGCCCCGACGACGACGGCCGCCTCGCCCTCGTCATACACGACCTGGCGCTCCGTCGCGGCCTGCGCCTTCGTCTTACGGACCGGCGGCGCCGCGTCGGGCCGCAGGCTGTCCTTCCAGTAGTTCGGGTCCATGCGCCCGTAGCGCCCACCTCCGTCGTCATCGCCACCGGACATCTCGAAGCGGCCGCGGCGCGTCTCGAACCGCCCGCCGGACTCGGTCCGGATGAGGTCCTCGGCGCCGTCGAGCTCGTCGAGAAAGCGGCTGCGGACGGACGACGTCTGCTCGCCGAAGCGGTAGCGGCTGCGGGCGTAGCTCAGGAAAAGGACTTCCTCGGCGCGCGTCACGCCGACGTACAGCAAGCGCCGTTCTTCCTCCAGCTCGTGCGGGTCCTGCGCTGCTGCGGCGAGGGGAAACAGGCCTTCCTCCAGGCCCGTCACGAAGACGACTTTGAACTCCAGCCCCTTCGACGCGTGGAGCGTCATCAGCGTCACCCGGTTGTCGTCCTCGGTCATCCGGTCCGTGTCGGCCACGAGCGAGACCTCCTGCAAGAACTCCGAGAGCGTCCGCGCCTCGCCGTCGCCGGCCGAGCCCGCGAACTCGGCGACGGCGTTGAGCAGCTCGTGGACGTTCTCCAGCCGCGCGAGCGCCTCGGGCGTGTTCTCGTCGCGGAGCGACTGCAAGAGGCCCGTCTCGGCGACGAACTCGCGCGCAAGCTCGTCCGCCGGCGCCGTCTGCACCTTGCTCGCGTGGCGCGAGATGAGGAACGTGAAGCCCTCGACGGCCTTGGCCGCCCGCGCCGTCAGCCCGACGCCCGTCGGGTCCTGCGCGGCCTGCCACAGGCTCGTGCCGTGCTCGGCCGCGTAGTCGCGCATCTGGTCGACCGTCTTGCTTCCGATGCCGCGCGCGGGCACGTTGAGCACGCGGAGGAAGCTCGCCTCGTCTGTCGGGTTGACGGCGAGGCGCAGGTACGCGAGGGCGTCCTTGATCTCCTTGCGCTGGTAGAAGCTCACGCCGCCGACGAGCCGGTACGGGATCCCGCCGCGCCGAAGGGCCTCCTCGATGGAGCGCGACTGCGCATTCGTGCGGTACAGCACAGCCGCATCTTTCCAGCTCAACCCGACGCGCGCGTGGGCGTCGCGGAGCGTCCGCTCGATCTTCTGCGCCTCGTCGCGCTCCGAGAGCGACTCCATCAAGATGACGGGCTCGCCCTCGGAGTTGTCCGTCCACAGTTCCTTTTTGAGCTGCCCGCGGTTCGTCTTGATGATCGCGTCGGCGAGACGCACGATGCGCTGCGTGGAGCGGTAGTTCTGCTCCAGGCGGACCGTCTGCGCCTCGGGGTAGTCCTTCTGGAACGAGAGGATGTTCTGGATGTCGGCCCCGCGGAAGGAGTAGATGCTTTGCGCGTCGTCGCCGACGACGCACACGTTGCGGTGCCGCGCCGCGAGCAGCTTCACGAGCGTGTACTGGGCCCGGTTGGTGTCCTGGTACTCGTCGACGTGCAGGTAGCGCCACCGCGCCTGGTAGTCCGCGAGGACGTCCGGGTGGTTCTCGAACAGCCGGATCGGCCACCCCAGCAGGTCGTCGAAGTCCATCGCGTTCGCCGCCCGGAGCGCGTCCGTGTACGGCCCGTAGAGCTTCGCGACCGCCTGCTCGAACGGGTCGTTAGCGAGGCGCAGGTACTCGGACGGCGTGACCATCTGGTTCTTCGCCCCCGAGATGCGCGTCCGGACCGCCCGCGGCGTCACCTTCTTCGCGTCGATGTTGTAGCGCGTCATGATCTCGCGGATCAGGCGCTCCGTGTCGTCGGTGTCGTAGATCGAGAAGTCGCGCGTGAAGCCCAGCTTGTCGGCCTCGCGGCGCAGCACGCGGGACATCACGCTGTGGAACGTCCCCATCCACATGCTCTTCGCCTCGGGCCCGACGAGGTCGGCCACGCGCGACCGCATCTCCTGCGCCGCCCGGTTGGTGAACGTCAGCGCGAGCACCTGGCTCGGCCACGCCTTCTTCGCCGCGATGAGGTACGCGATCCGGTGCGTCAGCGTCCGCGTCTTGCCCGAACCCGGGCCGGCCACGATCATCACCGGCCCCTCGGTCGTCCGCGCCGCCTCGGCCTGCACCGGGTTCAGCCCGCCGAGCAGCGCCTCGGCCCCGGGCGAGGCCGCCTCCGTGGGCGCCGGGCGCGTGTCGGACTCGTCGGGGCGCAGCGAATAGGTCTTCATCTCGGGCGTGGCGTCGTTTCCCGCAACCTACCGCCGCCCCTACGGCACTGCCGGTGAATCCCTCCGCCACGGGCGGGCCGTCGGCTATGTTCGGCGTCTACCCGACCCGGTCGTTATATGACCCCCGAGCAACGCGTCCAGACCTTCGTCGATTACGCCCGGACGCTCAAGGGCGACGAGAAGGGCGAGGCTCAGGTCTTCGTCGACCGCCTCTTCCAGGCGTTCGGCCACGGCGGCGTGACCGAGGCCGGCGCCACGCTCGAAGAGCGGGTCAAGCGAAAAGGCAAGGCCACCGGCTTCGCCGACCTCCACTGGGAAGGCCGCGTCCTCATCGAGATGAAGAAGCGCGGCGAGCGCCTGAGCAAGCACTACGACCAGGCCCGCGAGTACTGGTTCGAGCTCGCCCCCCGTCCGCCCTTCGTCATCCTCTCCAACTTCGACGAGTTCTGGATCTACAACTTCGAGCTCCAGCACGACCCCGTCGACAAGGTCCGCCTCGACGACCTCGTCGAGCGACGCGCCGCCTTCAACTTCCTCCTCCGCAAGCCGACCAACCCCGAGTTCACCAACGACCGCGTCGCTGTCACCCGGCGCGTCGCCGAGACGCTCGCGGCGCTCTACACCACCCTGCTCGCCCGCCGGGCCGACGAGGACGCCGCTCGCACGTTCATGCTCCGGTCCGTCGTCGCCATGTTCGCCGAGGACACCGGCCTGCTCCCCAAGCGCCGCTTCCTCGACCTCCTCGAAGCCGCCGAGACCGACGGAACCGACGCCGGCGACGCCATCGCCGGCCTCTTCCGCCAGATGGCCACGCCGACGCCCGCCGCGAGCGGCCCCTACGCCGGCGTCCGCTACTTCAACGGCGGCCTCTTCCGAGACGTCGAGCCGTTCTCGCTCCTCAAGGGGGAAGCCTTCCAGCTCGCCGAGGCCGCCCGCCGCGGCTGGAACGCCGTCCAGCCCGAGGTCCTCGGCACGCTCTTCCAGAGCATCATGGACCCCGCCAAACGCCACGCCTCCGGCGCCCACTTCACCCACGAGGCGGACATCCAGAAAATCGTCCAGCCCACCATCGTCCGCCCCTGGCGCGAGCGCATCGCCGCCGCCCGCACCCTCACCGACCTCGTCGGCCTCCGCGACGCCCTCCTCCAGTTCCGCGTCCTCGACCCCGCCTGCGGCTCCGGCAACTTCCTCTACGTCGCCTTCCGCGAGCTCAAGCGCCTCGAAATCGAGATCCTCGCCCGCATCGCCGGCGAGTTCTCCGTCCGCGAGCGCCAGCGCCGCGGCGTCAACATGACCTCGCGCGTCAACGTCCGCCAGCTCTACGGCCTCGACAACAGCCCCTTCGGCGTCGAGCTCGCCCGCGTCACGCTCACCATCGCCAAAGAGCTCGCTCAGCGCGAGGCCCTCGACACCGCCGACGCCGACGAGGCCGACCTCACCGGGCTCCTCTTCTCGGACACCCTCCCGCTCGACGACCTCGCCGGCAACATCCGCGAGGCCGACGCCCTCTTTACCGACTGGCCCGCCGCCGACGCCGTCATCGGCAACCCGCCCTTCCAGTCCAAGAACAAGATGCAGACGGAGTTCGGACCCGCCTACGTCCGACAGCTCCGCGAGGCCTACCCCGCCCTCTCGGGCCGTGCCGACTACTGCGTCTACTGGATCCGCAAAACCCACGACCACCTCGCCCCCGGTGGCCGCGCCGGCCTCGTCGGCACCAACACGATCCGCCAGAACGAGTCCCGCGAGGGCGGCCTCGACTACGTCGTCCAGAACGGCGGCACCATCACCGAGGCCGTCTCGACGCAGCCGTGGACTGGAGAGGCTGCCGTTCACGTCTCCATCGTGAACTGGGTCAAAGGCGAGGCACCGGGCATGAAGCGGCTTTACGAGCAGAAGGGAAACAAGCCGTCGGCCCCGACCACGGTCCATGAGGTTGAGCACATCAACCCGGCCCTCTCGCCTGATACCGATGTGACGGGTGCCCGCGCGCTCGCTATCAACGCCCAGTCCGGCGCGTGCTACCAGGGCCAGACCCACGGCCACGCCGGCTTCCTGCTCCCCCCCGACGACGCCCGGCGCATGATCGAGAAGCGCGCCGCGAACGCCGACGTTGTCCACCCGTTTATGACCGGCGACGACCTGCTCAGCGAGGTCCCGCCCGGACCCGCCCGCTACGTCGTCGACTTCCAGAACCGCGACCTGTTCGAGGCACAGGCCTACCGCGAGCCCTTCGAGCACATCCGCCGCCTCGTCCTCCCGACGATGGAGGCGAACGCCGCTGCGGAGCACGAAAGCACGGGCCGTGACAAAGGGCCCCGCCAACAGCACCTACAACGCTGGTGGCGCCACTGGCGCGGCCGAGGAGAACTGATGGCGAAGCTCGATGCCTTGCCCCGCTACATAGCCTGCTCCAACACCACGATGCGATCCATTTTCGCCTTCGTGTCGAGCACCGTTCACCCGAACGCGAAACTCCAGGTCTTCCCGCTCGCGGACGACTACTCGTTCGGCATCCTCCAATCGGGCCTGCACTGGGACTGGTTTGTCGCCCGATGCACCACGCTCGGCGTCACCCCCTCGTATACGTCCAACACCGTCTTCGATTCTTTCCCCTGGCCGCAGGCCCCGACCGCCGCCCAGGCCCGCGCCGTCGCCGATGCCGCCGTCGCCCTCCGCGCTCTCCGAGACGGCCTCGTCACCACCCGCTCCCTCCGCGAGGTCTACCGCCTCCTCGACACCCCCGGCGCCAACCCCCTCCGCACCGCCCACGACCGCCTCGACGCCGCCGTCCGCGCCGCCTACGGGATGCCCGCCCCCGCCGACGCCCTCGCCCACCTCCTCGCCCTCAACGCCGACCTCGCCGACCGCGAGGCCGCCGGCCAGCCCGTCGTCGGCCCCGGCCTCCCCCCCGCCGTCACCGACCCCGCCCCCTTCCTCACCACCGACGCCGTCGGCCCCCGAGCCCAGCCCGCCTGACCGGCCCCCGACCGCCCCCCGAAGGCGCTACCGCCACTCCGCAGAGCATGACCGCGACCTCAGAGGGCACGACCGCGACCTTGGAGGGTGCGACCGCAGGCCCAGAGGACATTACCGTGACCTCAAAGGGCACTACCGCCACTCGAAGGGGCATTACCGCGACCCCAAAGGGCGCAACCTGAGGTCCAGAGGTCACGACCGCGGCTTCAGAAGGCACCACAATCGCGTTCTCAACCTCGCCCCTTGGATGGGGACGGGCGGGTCTCCATATTGGACCTCCCACACAGGTCCGGGTTCACCCGGCTCCCCACCGATGCCCGACGACTCCGCCCTCCCGACCCCGCCGCGCCCCGCGCGCGGGCCCAACAACCGCCGCCAGATCGAGACGGTCACGCGCAACCGCCAGATCGTCCAGAACGTCCTCAAAGACCCCGAAGCCCTCGCCCTCGCCGCCGCCCGCGGCCAGGACGAGGCCGCCCTCACCGCCGGTCTCCCCCTCGCCGACGCCTACCTCACCGAGTACGGCGAGCGCGACGCCGCGACCGGCGCGCAGTCCGGCGCCCGCGGCGGCCTGAAGGCGACCGACCGGGCCGCCCGCGAGGCCTACAACGACCTCCGCTCCACGCTTCGGACGCGGTACCCCGGGGCCCCCGAGCGCGAGGCCCTCGGCGTCGCCCGCGAGAGCGCCGCCGGAGACCGCGACGCGTTCCTCGGCGAGGCCCGGTCCACGCTCGCCGCCGTTCGGCAGGACCCCTACGCTACCGCCGTCGCCAAAGTCGGCTACCCCGACAAGGCCCTCGACGCCGTCGCCGCCGCCATCGACGCGCTCGAACAGGCCGCCTCCGGCACGACCTCCGCGACCGGCACGCACGGCGGGAGCACCGACGAGCGCGACGCTGCCTACCGGGCCTTCATGGACTGGATGACCCCGACCCGCAAGTGGCTCACCCTTGCCTTCAAGAGTAAGCCGGCCATCGCCCGAAGCGTCGGCCTCACCGCTCGCGGCTGACCCTCAGCCCCGACGCTCAGGCGCGGACGTGCTCCACGCTCCCATCGGCCCGCCCGATCAGCACGTCCGTCGCCATCCCCAGAAAGAGGCCGTGCCCCAGCACGCCCGGCAGCCCGTCGATGGCGAGGGAGACCGCCCCGGCGTCCGCGATCCCGTCGAAGCGCGCATCCAGGATCCACAGCCCCTGGTCCGTCACGACCGGCCCGTCCTTCGCGACCGCCATCCGCAACACGGGCACCGCCCCGATCCCCCGCAGGCTCCGCGCGACGGCCTCCGCCGCCATCGGCAGCACCTCGACCGGCACCGGCATCGTCGTCCCCAGCCGCGCGACCCGCTTCGAGGCGTCCGCGAGCACCACGAACCGCCCGGCCAGCGCCGCGACGACCTTCTCGCGCACGTGCGCTCCGCCCCGGCCCTTGATGAGGTTCAGGCCAGGGTCCACCTCGTCCGCTCCGTCGAGGGCCACGTCTAGGACCGCCGCCTCAGGCGCGAGCGCGTCCAGCCCCAGGTCATCCACGCCCAGCAGCGGCACACCGGCCGCCCGCGCCAGCCGCTCCGCCGCGAACGACGTCGGCACGCCGGCCACGTGCAGGCCCTCCTCGCGCACGCGCCGCCCCAGGGCGGCAATCGCGAAGGCCGTCGTCGAGCCCGTCCCGAGGCCCACGCGCATCCCGTCCGCGACGAGACAGGCCGCCGCCTCCCCCGCGGCCCGTTTGGCAAGATCCGAGTCGGTCATGGTCCGGTGCGAAGTTGTCCGCCGAGGTTACGCCCACCCCCGATGCCCGTCTCCACCGTCACCGCCGCCCGCTACGTGACGCCGCTCCGCGAGGGCGGCTCGCTCCCCGCCCTCGTCGAGACCGACGCCGGCCCGTTCGTCGTCAAGTTCCGCGGGGCCGGCCAGGGCGCACGCGCCCTCGTCGCCGAGCTCGTCGCCGGCGGCATCGCGCAGGCGCTCGGCCTCCCCCTCCCCGCCCTCGCCGTCGTGGACCTCCCCGACGGCTTCGGCCGCGCCGAGCCCGACCCCGAGATCCAGGACATCCTCCGCGGCTCCCAGGGCCCCAACGTCGGCCTCGGCTTCCTGCCCGCCGCCTTCGCCTACGACCCCGCCGGCATGGCGGACCTCGTGGACCCCGCCCTCGCCTCCGCCATCGTCTGGTTCGACGCGCTCACGACCAACATCGACCGCACGCCGCGAAACCCGAACCTCCTCATGACCGCCGAGGGACCCGAGCGCACGCCGACGCTCTGGCTCATCGACCACGGCGCCGCCCTCTACGTCCACCACGACTGGCCCGCCGCCACGCCCGAGCGCGCCCGCGCCCCCTTCGCCGCGATCAAGGACCACGTCCTCCTCCCCCTCGCCGACGACATCGCCGGGGCGGACACCCGCCTCGCCCCACTCCTGACGCCCGACGTGCTCCGCGGCATCGTCGCCGCTGTCCCGGACGCCCTCCTGATGGACGCCCCGCCCGGCCGCGAGGCGCCCTTCGCCACGCCCGACGCCAACCGGCAGGCCTACCTGGACCTGTTCGCCGAGCGCCTCGCCGCCCCGCGCGCCTGGGTCTCCGCCGCAGACGTCGCCCGCACGGCCGCCCTCGCCGCGCCCGGCGTCTCCCTCGGGTACCGCCGATGACGCCGCCCGACCCGCCACCCGCCGCGCCGCCGACGCTCCACGCCTACGACTACGCCCTCGTCCGCGTCGTGCCGCACGCCCACACCGGAGACGCCGAGGCCGTCGGCGTCGCCCTCCACGCGCGCCGCGCCCGCGTCTTCACGCTCCACTTCGCCGACGCGCCCGGCGCGCTCGCCGGCCGCCTCGCCGCTCGCTGGCCGGGCCTCGACGCCGGTCTGCTCGCACGCGCCCTCGCCGGCATGGCCGAGGTCGCAGAGGGACGCGGCGGCCCGCTCGGGCTCCTCCCGCCCTCCGAGCGCTTCCACTGGCTCGTCGCGACACGCTCGACGGTCGTGCAGGCCGGCCCCGTTCGGACCGGCGTCGCCGCGGACCCCAGCGCCGAGGCGCGCCGCATCGCGCAGGCCATCTCGGGCTACGGGGACCTCCCGACGCCCCGCGGCGTCTAGCACGGCCCCTTTCAGCGACCCCGGATGACCGACTTCGACGACGACTTCGACTTTGACGACGCGGCCTTCGACGACCTCGACGGGCCCGACGCCTTCCCGGGCACGGGCCCCGAGGGCTTCGCCGACCTCGACCCCGAGACGCTCGCCGTCCTCGATGGCGCCTCGGCCGAGGCCTTCGCCACGCGCAAGGCGCGCCTCGCCGGCGTCCTCGCCGGCGGCGAGACGGGCGTCCAGTTCGCCGCCCTCGCCCTCTTCGCCGAGCCCCTGTTCTCGCTCTACGAGCTCGACCCCGACGACGCCTTCCGCCTCGCGACCGAGCCCGAGGCCGTCGCCGACGACACGGTCGCCCTGCTGGAGACGGCGCGCGTGCTCTGGGCCTACCTCTCGCTCCCCGCCGCCGAGCAGGCGCACCGCCGGCAGGCCCTCGCAGCCCAGCTCGTAGGCGAGGACCCCTCCGAGGACGACTGGATGGCCCTCGACGGACTCCTGGAGGCGGCGCTCGTCTACTGGCGCGCGATGGGCCCCGAGGACATCGCCGCGGCCGAACAGACCGGCCACGAGACGCTCGCCTTCGACGCGCTCCTCCACCACCCCGACTTCCGC
>DASWMO010000211.1:0-10908 GCA_036399715.1 Rubricoccaceae bacterium | reverse complement strand
GGGGACGGAGAGGCGGCAGCAGGGCATCGGCGCGGAGTCGGGAGGGCGCAAAGATAGGCGGCCCCCCGCTCCAGCCGGAACGGGGGGCCGCAGGCCTCAACGCCGCGCGTCGCGGGCCTCGTGCCCGCTGCGCGTCGGTCCGGGGCGGACGCTCAGGGCTGGCGGACCATCTCGACGACGACGCCCGGCTGCGGGCTGAACCGGAATGACACCAGACGCCGCGTCGCCACGTCGATGGCGTACGTCGCCGGCCCGCTCGGCGAGACCGACTCGACGGTCCACGCCGGCGCGCCGGCGACGTCCTCCTGTCCCGTGACCGTGAACGTGACGGTCGAGAGGCCGTTCGTGGCGTCGTAGACCGCCGCCGTGGCCGTGTAGCCCTCGGCGAGCGGGAGGCTCCGCGCGATCTCGGCCGACCACGACGAGTCGAAGACGGGCGCGCTCAGGGCGACCGAGACGGGCGCCCCCTCTTTCGTGCCCGAGACGGCGCCGTCGGCGAAGGTCAGGCTCACCTCCTGCTGCCCGGTCATCGTCTGCGAAACCGGCGCGAGCGTGGCGCGACGGGCACGGACCGTCTGCGTCTCGTTCATGCCCTGCGACGGGACCGAGATCGTCTGCACGCTCGTCACCACGTCGCCCTCGACGGTCTGCGTGACCGTGCTCGTGCCGACGGGCATCTGCATCGGCTCGACGAGGTTGAGCACGTACGTCGCCGTCTCGTCGGTCATCCAGGCCGTGCTCAGAGCCGCGTCGCCGGGGCGGAGGACGGCGCCGGTCGGGGCGGCGGCCGGCGGCGCCATCTCGACGGTCATGTTCGGCTGCGGCGCGAACGTGCTCCGGAGCACGCGCCGCGTCTCCGCGTCGACGGTGTGCGTCTGCGCGGGCTCACCGGCCGCGGCGACCTCGACGAGCCACGTCCCGGCGTCCGGCCCGGGGCCAGTCACCGTAACGGTCGCCGTCGAGGGGTCGCCGCGCTCGTCGATGCGCGTGAAGGTCGCCATGTAGCCCGCGCGCAGCGGGACCGAGCGAGCGACGCGGATTCCGACGCCCTCGCTGAAGGCGCCCTCCGGGACCGGCGCGTCGATGGCCTCGTCGAGGTTGCCGAGGACCGACCGGCCCGCGATGCGGCCGCCGACGACGGTCGCGCGGACGTGCTCCTGGCCGTTGTGAACGCTGCGCGAGAGCGGCGCGAGGCTCGGCCACGCGACGACCGTCGTGTCGCGGCGGTCCATGTTCTGCGGCCGCACGGTGAGGTGCGTGACGATGGTGAGGCGGTCGCCGGCGAGGGTCTCCTCCTGGCTCACCTGCCCGATGACGCGCGGCGTCGGTCCGGCCATCCGGATCTCGTAGTCGAAGGACTGGACGGCGGGCGTGGCGAGGTCCGGGTGGCCGGGCGTGAGCCTCGTCGCCGTCCCGACGTAAACGGAATCCGACGTAGCCTCGGCCGCCCGTGTGGGCGTCTGGGCACGGGCGGGGCCCGACGCGGTGGTGAGTACGGCAATCGCCGCGAGGGCGAGCGGAGCGAGGCGCATCGGGACTGGAGGGCAGGTGGGGAGGCCGGGCCGTACGCCGGCCCCAAGAGCAGGTTACGCCGTCCTCTCCTCCTACTGCCGTCATTCCCGCGCACGCGGGAATCCAGAGTAGTGGGTCGCCCTCAGCCGTCGTGCGCCATCCGCTCGTACAGGTCCAGCCACCCCGGATTCGCCGCCTCGATGAGGTCCACCTTCCACGCCCGACGCCACTTCTTGAGTTGCTTCTCCCGCGCGATGGCGTCCACGATGCGCGCGTGCTCCTCGAACCAGACGAGGCGGCCTACGCCGTAGCGCGACGAGAAACCGGGCATCACACCCTGCTTATGCTGCCGGACGCGCCCGAGGAGGTTGCTTGTGACGCCGAGGTAGAGCGTCCCGTTGCGCTGCGAGGCGAGGAGGTAGACAGTCCCGGTCTTCGGTGCCATTCGGGGAGCATACCCCACGACTCTGGATTCCCGCGTGCGCGGGAATGACGGCAGTAAAGGAGAAGCGCGCTGGCAAGCGACGACGGGGTTGCCCGGCGCATCGCGTGCCGGAAAATGCGAGCGCCCGCCCCGGACAGGCCGGAGCGGGCGGCAGGACGACCCGGCCGGGTGCTACCGCTCCAGCAGCCCGAGGCGCTCGCGGAGCTGCGGCTGCCCGTCGCAGGCCACCTTCGCGACCTTGAAGAAGCGCGCCAGCCACGCCGCGAGCACGCGCGCGGCGGCGTCGCGGACGACCGTCGCCTCCTGCGCCTCGCCCGTCTCCTCGGTCTGGACGGCGATGGCGAGCGCGGCCGCGTTGAGCGCCGCCTCGCCGGCTTCGAGCGAGACTTTGTCCACGTTGAGCGCCCCGAGGTCCTCCATCGCCTCCGCACTCGCGAGCGCGTTCGTGTAGAACGTCCGCGCCTGCGCCATCAGGCCGGGCCGGTCGTCCTCGCGGTCGCCTCGGAGGGCGAGTGCGCCGATCAGGCTCGTGTCGCCTTCGAACGCGATCCGGGAAATGGCGACGTGGCGCATATAGACCGCCTTTGCTCCCTCGAAGGCCTTATCGGCATCCTCGGTCGCCTCGTACTGCTCGCCGTACTCAGCGTCCTGCCGGGCCTCCGCCGCGGCGAGGGCATCGACGAGCGCCGTCGCCTCGTCGAGCTTCTTACCGTCGTAGCCGAACGGGAGGAGGGCCGCGGCGAGGTCCGGGTCGCTCTTGGCGTTGGTGAGCGCCGTGCGCGCGCGGGCGACGAGATCGGCGATGTCCTGTCGGTCTGCCATCGGGGTAGTGAGCGGGTGAATGGAGCCGACGATATACGGACCCCCACCTCCCCGGTCGCTATTTCTCCAAACTGGAACGACACGTTACCTGAAGCCTAGTTCACGCACCCGCAAATGGGGTTCGCGCTGCTACAAAACGAGTCCGCGCCCTCCGAAATCGGGCCCGCGCTGCCAGAAATCGAGTTCGCGCTGCTCCACGCGAGGTTCGCGCTCCGGGAAATGGAGTCCGCGCCCGAATAAATGAGGTCCGCGCTGCTTTACGCGAGGTCTGCGCCCGCTGTTTATCCTCCCCGCCATGAGCGCCCCCTCCCTTCGATAATCCATGCCGCAAGCCATCACCGCCTACCGCGTATTCATCGCCTCGCCAGGCGGGTTGAGCGACGAGCGACGAGCGTTCCGCGACGTGCTCCAGCGCTACAACGAGGAAGAGGCGATTCCGCGAGGCGTGCTGTTTATCCCTGAGGGCTGGGAGCAAACCCCCGGCGGTATAGGCCGGCCGCAGACCCTGATTGACGTGCAGGTGCGGGAAAGCGACTACTTCGTTCTGCTTCTGCACGACCGCTGGGGGACGCCACCCGCCGAACGTGGGACACCTGAATACGAAGGATTCACCTCCGGTACCGAGGAAGAGTACAATGTGGCGATGGCATGTCAAGGAGATACGGGCCTCCCGATGCGCGACATCCTGTGTTGCTTCAAAGCTGTCTCACCGGACAAGATCAGCGATCCGGGGGAGCAGTTGCAGCGCGTGCTGAGCTTCAAGCTGGAGCTTGAGCGGACGCGTGCTCACTTGTACAAAGAATTTGACGTTATCGTCAGGTTCGAAGCTGCGTTACGCCAGAAGCTCGGAATCTGGCTCCGCGATCATGAAGCAGGGACTAGCGCAGAGGCTATTTCTACGCTCCCTGTACCTCCACGGGGTGGAAGCGATACTCCGCATCCTGCGCGGCCCGAACCGGCCGATACAGACGACCTGACCAAACAGGCGGAAACACTCGCTCAGGAAGGGAAGATTGTAGAAGCCGAAGCCCTGTTTGCTAAGGCAATCGTCCGAGGAGATGATGCCAAGGCTTTCAATGCGTATGGTCTGATGTTGAAACGAGTCGGGCGGCTTGACCAATCCCAGACAATGTTTAAGCGCGTCATTGAACTCGCGACAGAAACAGCCGACGAGGGGCTGATTGCCACTGGTTATGGCAACCTTGGCAATGTGCTTAAGACACGTGGCGACTTCGACGGAGCCGAGGCAATGCACCGCAAAGCCCTTGAAATCAACGAACGAATTGGAAGGCTCGGAGGCATGGCGAGTCAGTACGGCAACCTAGGTAATCTGCTTCTGACACGCGGCGATCTTGATGGGGCCGAGACGATGCACCGTAAGTCAATCGCCATCGAAGAGCGCCTCGGACGGCTCGAAGGAATGGCTAGTGACTACGGCAACTTGGGTATCGTGCTCGCGATGCGCGGCGACTTCGACGCGGCAGAGGCGATGCACCGCAAGGCTCTTGATCTTGAAGAACAGCTTGGACGGCCTGAAGGCATAGCGAGCCAATACGGTAACCTTGGTATCGTGCTCCTGACGCGCGGCGACTTCGACGGAGCCGAGGCAATGCACCGTAAGGCCCTCGACATCGACGAGCCACTCGGACTGCTCCAAGGCATGGCAAGCGCCTACGGCAACCTAGGTAATGTTCTTGACGCCCGCGGTGACCTCGACGGGGCAGAGATGATGTACCGTAAGGCCCTCGACATTGACGAGCGACTCGGACGGCCCGAAGGCATGGCGCGTCACTATGGCAATCTTGGCCTCGTGCTGCGCGAGCGCGGTGACTTCGATGGAGCCGAGGCGATGCACCTTAAAGCCCTCAACATCGACGAGCGACTCGGACGGCCCGAAGGCATAGCGACTCAGTACAGCAACCTTGGCCTCATCCAGCAGACCCGAGGTGACATCGACGGCGCGCGCGACTATTGGGATCAGGCTACCGCCCTCTTCGAGAGAATCGGCATGATCCACCGCGTAGAGACGATTCGCGGCTGGCTCGCTGAACTTGATACTGGCGACAATACCATGAAAGCAATAGATGACTGAGCGCGTTCCGTCTCAACGCCCGCCCCGGCGTGAGCCAGAGCGGGCGGTGAGGCCGGGCGCTGAGGCGCGGCCTACTTGACGAACAGCATCTCGCGGTAGGTCGGCAGCGGCCACAGGTCAGCGGCCACCTCGCACTCCAGCGCATCGCACGCCGCGCGGACGGCCAGCATCGCCGGCAGGACCGCGTCGCGCATCGCGAGCGTCTCGTGCTCGGCCGTGTGCGCCGCCGCCCGCGCCTCGGCGAGCGCCCCGACGGCGGCCTGGAGCGCCCGGAGCGGCCCGGCGATGGCCTGCGCGAGGTCCGTCGTGCCCGCGTCGTCGAGCCCGAGCGCTTCGGTCGTCGCCGCGGCCTCGCCGATCTCGGCCAGCATCCGGAGCGCGGCGGGCCGGACGAGCGTCCGCGCCATGTTCTCCGTCGTCGCGGCCTCGATGTGGATCGTCTTGACGTACTGCTCCTCCAGGATCTCCTGCCGGCTGTGCAGCTCCGCCGATGAGAGCACGTCGTAGGCCTCGAACACGGCGACGTTCTTGGGCGCTGTGAGGACGGCGAGCGCGTCGGGCGTCGTCTTGAGGTTGAGCAGGCCGCGGGCTTCCGCCTCGCCGTGCCACGCGTCCGAGTAGCCGTCGCCGTTGAAGACGATGGCCTTGTGGGCGCGGTAGGCCTCGGCGATGGTCTCGCGGAGCGCCTCGTCGATGGCCTTCTGCGAGCGCCGCTTGCCGAGCTTGTCCGCAAGGACCGTCGCGAGCGCGTCGATGGCTTCGGCGACGATGGTGTTGAGGACCGTCAGCGGGAAGCTCACGGACTGGCTGGAGCCGACCGCCCGGAACTCGAACTTGTTGCCCGTGAAGGCGAACGGCGAGGTGCGGTTGCGGTCGCCCGCGTGGCGCGGGAGCGTCGGGAGGACGGGCGTGCCCAGCCCGAGCAGGCCCGAGGGCTTCGACGACGACGCCGAGCCCGAGGCGTCGATCTGGTCGTAGACGTCCGCGAGCTGGTCGCCGAGAAAGACCGACAGGATGGCCGGCGGGGCCTCGTTGGCGCCGAGGCGGTGGTCGTTGGCGGCCGTCGCGATCGTCGCCCGGAGGAGGTCCTGGTGCGTGTGGACGGCCTGGAGGACGGCCGTGCAGAAGAACAGGAAGCGGCCGTTCGAGTGGGGTGTGTCGCCAGGCTCCAGCAGGTTCTGTCCGTCGTCCGTCGCCATGGACCAGTTGACGTGCTTGCCCGAGCCGTTAACGCCCGCGAAGGGCTTCTCGTGCAACAGGCACGCCAGCCCGAATCGCGGGGCGGTCCGCTGGAGGACCATCATCACGACCTGCTGGTGGTCCGCCGCGACGTTGGCGTTCTCGAAGACGGGCGCGAACTCGTACTGGCCGGGCGCGACCTCGTTGTGGCGCGTCGCAATCGGCACGCCGATGGCGTACAGTTCCTCCTCGACGGCGTTCATGAACGCCATCACGCGGTCCGGGATGGAGCCGAAGTAGTGGTCGTCCATCTCCTGCCCGCGCGGCGGCGGCGCGCCGAGGAGCGTGCGCCCGGCGACGGCGAGGTCCGGGCGGGCCTCGAAGTAGGCGGCATCCACGAGGAAGAACTCCTGCTCGGAGCCGCACGTCGCCGTGACGCGCTCGGCGGGCTGGCCGAGGAGGCCGAGGGCGCGCGTCGCCTGTGTGCTCAGCGCCTCCATCGAGCGCAGGAGCGGGATCTTGTGGTCGAGCGCCTCGCCGGTCCACGAGGCAAAGGCCGTCGGGATGCAGAGCGTCGCGACGCCGTTGTGCTCGACGATGAACGCGGGGCTCGTCGGGTCGTAGGCCGTGTAGCCGCGCGCCTCGAACGTCGCTCGGAGGCCGCCGCCGGGGAACGAGGACGCGTCGGGCTCGCCCTGAATGAGGTTCTTGCCCGAGAACTCGGCCACGGCCCCGCCGCCCGCCGAGGGCACCATGAACGCGTCGTGCTTCTCGGCCGTCCGGCCCGTGAGCGGCTGGAACCAGTGCGTGTAGTGCGTCGCGCCCTTCTCGACAGCCCACTCCTTCATCGCGAGCGCGACGGCGTCGGCGACAGTCTCGTCGAACGGCTCGCCGCGGTCGACGGTCGCGAGGAGGCGCTTCACGACGGCCTTGGGCAGGCGCGCCTTCATCTCGTCGAGGCCGAAGGCGTTCTGACCGAAGAGGGCGCGGACGTCTTTGTGGGCGTAGCCGTTGTGCGTGGCGTAGCCGTTGCGGGCGGCGGGGCGGGAGAGCGTGGGGGCCATCGGGGGTGGGGAAGCGGGGCGGGGTGCCGGGCAGGCCGGCGGTCAGGCGTCGTCGCTGAGGGTCATCGGCTCGGCCGCAAGCGCGCGGGTCTCTTTGAGGGTCGTCAGGACGAGGCTCGTGCGCGTGCCACGGACGCCGGGCAGGGCCTGGAGGCGCCCGAGGAGCCCTTCGAGGGCGCTCGTGTTGCGGACGCGAACCTTGAGCATGTGCGAGCCGTCGCCGGTGACGGAGTGCAGCTCCTGCACCTCGTCCATCGCCGCGACGGCGTCGACGAACGCGGCATAGTGCTCCGAGCCGTCCGACGTGATGGCGACGAAGGCCGTCACGTCGCGCTGGAGCCGCTTCGGGTCCACGACGGCGTGGTAGCCCGTGACGACGCCGCGCTCTTCGAGCTTCCGCATGCGGTCCGAGACGGACGGCAGCGAGAGGCCGACGGCCTCGGCAATATCCTTGCGCTTGGCGCGGCCATCGGCCTGGAGGATGGTCAGGATCTGGACGTCGGTGGCGTCGATGCGCTCCACGGGGCTTGCGGCGATTTTGAACGGCGGAGCCTCAACGTACAGCCATGCCGAACACTCGTCCACCCATCAGCCTCACTTCGTAAAGCCTTCTCCCTCACTGGTCACATTTTCCTAATGCGAAAGGAGGATGCACGCGGGGGCTAGCTTGACGTGCCTCCGGGACCGTAGCACAAGGGTTAGTGCAGCGTGCTCATAACACGACGGTTGCAGGTTCAAATCCTGCCGGTCCCACCACAATCTACCCCATCATTTTGTCCTGCAACAAGATTACCCAAGGGGTACAACATAGGTGCAATATTTCGCTTATGGCCGTCATCGCAGTGGCTATGGAGTTCGCTCGTCTTCTCCCCGGCCTCATCTGAATCAGCTCTCGGCGAAAGCTGGGGCAGTTGCGACGGGTCTCCAGTGTAGGGGGCGTGTGCCGGGCCAGCGGGTCAAAGGCTTTTCGCGGCAAGCAATAGAGGTCGTGTAGCGACCTTTCCTCGCCCACCGGCACCCTGAGGGGCAGTGTCCTCCAGCATAGCCTGCCCCTCGATACGCCTGCTGAAGTCGCGGCACGCCAGCCGAAACTGACTATCCGCTGCCGAAAGCCTCTGGTTCGGTGCCACTGGCCCAAAGGAAGCGCTCAGGCTACTTACCAGGGCGTGATCGGAGCGTTTCACGCGTGTCCGCAACGAGTGCCATCTCGTCGATCTTTACAAGGCGGCGGTGTAACTCGCCGCAGCACGCCGGCCGCACGGCTTGGTCGGCGCATTGTGGGTGGGCAGTGTATCCTCCGCGTTGCGTCCGCCGTACGGCGGGTGAGCGGACAAATATTTGCCAGACACGCCCGCCGATCCACGTACGAGACTCCGCATGGCCCGCGCGGCACATCTTCCTACCGTCGGTGTCATCGCCGCGCTCGGCCTGTTCGCCGTCGCAGCGAGCCACTATCCCGGAAGTCCTGACGACCCGACCGCCACGCCCGGCTACCACTGGGCGCACGACTTCGTCTCGGCACTCTTCCGCCCCGAGGCAGCGGGCGGCGCGCCCAACGCGGCGCGGGGCGTCGCCGTTGCCGCGATGCTTGTCCTCTGCGCCAGCGTCGGGACGGCATTCTACCGGCTGTCCCAGGGGTTCAGCTCGCGTCGGCACCGCAAGACCGTGGAGATCGCCGGAATCGGGACGGCGGTGTATTCCGTCCTCGCCGTCACCCCGATGCACGACCTCATGGTCGACGTCGGGCTGCTTTCCGGCCTCACGGCACTCGCCGCGGCGACGCACGCCCTGTACGCCGAGCGGCGGTGGGCGCTCGCGGCCTGGGGCGCGGGATGCCTGGCGCTCCTGGCGCTCAGCGCCGCGATGTACTACGGCCACCTGCTCTACGAGTACCTGCCGCTCGCGCAGAAGGTGAGCCTGCTCGCGAGCGTCGCGTGGCTGCTGGGCGCCTACTACGGGCAGATCGGCCGCCGCGCGCCGCGAATGTCCGCGCACGACGGTCTTGCGTCGCATGGCTAACGAATCGTTGTAGCTGACGGAACGGGCACGATCCCGCGCCGGCAGCATCGCTCCAGCCCAGCCGCTCCGCAGCTGAACTCTGGCGTTCTGCCGCGCCTCCCGATGCAGACGTTCTTCCTTGTCCTCGCTATCGTCACTCTCGCCGGTTGCGAGTCTGTGATTGCCGTCGGTGGCACGGCCTACGAGTGGCGAGACGCCCCTCCGGATGCCCAGAGCTACATCGTCGTCAACGATTCGCTCATCGACAGGCGCGCTTCTTCCTACACCGGCTCCACCGCGCCTCAGATGCCGTACCGCCTCCTGCTTTCCATCGCCGCTCTCGCGCTCGCGTCCAACGCCTGCGCCCAAGCTCCAACCGACACTGAGGCCCGGCGGGTCCTCGCCGAGTGGCTCGGCGAGGACGGTGACCGGTCCGAGTCGCTCGCCCGGTTCTCCGCGCTGGCCCGCGCTGGCTGCAACGAAGGCCGGGACATGAGCGGGATCGAGTACGGGGAGTGCCAGAGCGCCCGGCTCGCGCTCGCCGAGGCCGAGTCGACAGCCGCGTCACGGGCCTACGAGGACCGGATAGCTGAGCCGAGCGCGTACGCCGGCGAGGCCTACCGCGCCGAGGTCGAAGGCGAGTGGCGGACGGTGTGGGCGTACGGGCAACGCCGGTGCCGGGAAGGCCGTGACGCCGATTGCGTGGCGCTCGGGTTCAGCTACCAGCGCGGAAGCGGGACGAGCGCTGGGATGACGCAGTGCCGGGCGGACCGGACGTTCGAGGGGGCCGCTCAGGTCTGAGCGATGTAGCGGCGGTCGTGCCGCTGTTCGTCGTAATGGAGCAAGTCTGCCGCAGAAGCCGAAGCTCAGCAGGCCGCTGCTTGGACGGCGATGAAGGCGGGGGCCTGGTCGAACGCCTCCCAGACAAGCGTAGACGGGGGCATGTGTGGCTCCACGGGAAAAGGTGGGGCGTAACGATACCATCCTGGCCCGGCCGCTGCCAGCTTGTGCCATGAGGACGACCTCGCGGTCGAAGCCGTCAAGCATCTCGCAGGCGACGCGGGCGTCAGGGGGCGTCCAGACGAGACGGGCCGGGGCCAGGGTCAGGTGCAGGTGCAGGGAGTCGGACGGTGAACGTGCTCCCGACCCCCTTCTCACTCGTCACTGAGATCTCCCCGCCTAGCTTCGCCACGAGCCCGCCCGCGATGGCGAGCCCGAGCCCACTCCCCTCGAACCGTCGCGCCGCGCCCGTGCTCTCCTGCGCGAAGTCGTCGAACACCCGCGGCAGGAACGACGCCTCGATTCCGACGCCGGTGTCGCTCACGCGCAGCCACGCCGCGCCGGCCTCGGCCCAGACCTCGACGGCGACCGTGCCGCGCTCGGTGAACTTGATCGCGTTCCCGACGAGGTTCGTCAGCACGCGCGCCAGCGCCGGCCGGTCTACGCGCGCGGCGGTCGCGGCGCCGGCGAGCGTGAGCGCGAGCCCCTTCACCTGGGCGAGCGGCTGGAGCGCGGTGATGGCAGCCTCGGCCTCGTCGCGGAGGTCGACGGCGACGGTGACGAGCGGGAGGGCGCCGGCCTCGATCTGGGCGAGGTCGAGGACGGAGTTGAGCGTGTCGAGCAGCCGGCGCCCGCCGTGCTCGATGACAGCGGCATACTCCCGCTGCTCGGTCTGCTCAGGGCCGCACTCGTCCCCGAGCAGCTCGGCGTACCCGATGACGGCCGTCAGCGGCGTCCGGATCTCGTGGGACATGTTCATCAAGAGCGAGCTCTTCGCGCGGGCGACCTCCTCGGCG
>DASWMO010000210.1:0-3109 GCA_036399715.1 Rubricoccaceae bacterium | reverse complement strand
CCGAGCGCCGCGACGACGGTCATCCCGCTCACGCTCACCGTCGGCGCCGTCGCCGACGAGGGCGGGCCGCTGGACTTCGAGGGCACGCACCTGCTCGGGGCGGTCTATCCGAACCCGTCGGCGGGCGCGTCGCACGTGGACCTTGCCGTCGCCGAGGCGCAGACGGTGCGCGCCGAGCTCTACGACGCGCTCGGCCGCCGCGTCGCGGTCGTCTTCGACGGGCCGGTCGCAGCGCGGACGAACGTCTCGGTCCCGGTCGCGACGGGCACGCTCGCGACGGGCACGTACGTGCTCCGCATCGCCGGCGAGACGTTCCAGGACGCGCGCCGCGTCACGGTCGTCCGCTAACCCGGCATCGGGAATGCGCTGCGGGCGCGGGCCAATTCATTTGGCTCGCGCCCGCGCTCGTTCCTAACCGCGTGTGTTTCGGGGCGGGCTGTTGCCGCCGCCACGGCATCTTCGTTTCTTGATCGCATCCTCTTCACCTTTCGTCTCATGCGCCTTCGCTTCGGGCTGCTCGCCCTCCTCGCCACCCTCCCCGTCGCCGCATCGGCGCAGGAGTCGGCAACTGTCCAGACGGCCCGCTCGGCCGTTCGCGCCTCGGTTGCCGCACGCGGCCTCGTCGCAACCGACCTCGATGACCTCGCGCCGAGCGATGTCAGGTTCGACCGGCGCTCCGGCGCGACGTTCGTCTCGTTCTCACAGCGCATCAACGGCATCGACGTCTGGGCGACCCAGACGCCCGTCGCCGTCACCGCCACCGGCGAGGCGGTCTTCCCCGCGACGACGGCCTTCGAGCGCGGCGTCGCGGCGCGTGCCAACGCCCCGACGCCCGTCCTCGAAGCGACCGGCGCCGTCGTGCGCGCCGAGGCGCACGTGCGCCGCCTCTCGACGGCACCGTACCTCGTCCTCACGGACGACCCGGCCGTCGACGCGGCAGCCCTCGCGGCTCGCGAGGTCGTCTACTCGGCGACGGCGCCGCGGCTCGTGTACCAGCCCATCGAGGGCGGTGCGCTGCGCCTCGCATGGGCGACCACACTCACGGGCGGCTCGCAGCTCTGGGCCGTCCGCGTGGACGCCGCGACGGGCGCGGTCCTCGCCGCCGACGACCTCGTCGCGCACGACGCGTGGGGCGAGGCCGCACACGCGCCCGCCTCGTTCGTGCCGCTCGCCGGCACGGCAGCGGGCGCGGCACTCGCCGCGCCCTCGTCGTACCGCGTCGTCGGGATGCCGAACGAGAGCCCGAGCCACGGCGCCTTCTCGCTCGTCGCCAACCCCGCCGACGCGCAGGCGTCGCCCAACGGCTGGCACGACACCGGCGCGGCGCAGTACACCGTCACGCGCGGCAACAACGCCTACGCGTACCTCGACCGCGACGCGAACAACGCGCCCGACGCGGGCTCGTCCCCGGACGGCGGCGCGGGTCTCGTCTTCGACTTCCCGTTCGACCCTACGCAGGGCGTCTCGGGCAACGTCAACGCGGCCGTGACGAGCGTCTTCTACTGGGGCAACATCGTTCACGACGTGACGTGGCACTACGGCTTCGACGAGGCGAGCGCCAACTTCCAGACGAACAACCTCGGCCGGGGCGGCGTGGGCAACGACGCCGTGAACCTCGAAGCGATCGACGGCTCGGGCACGGACAACGCCAACTTCTCGACGCCGGCGGACGGCAGCGCGGGCCGGATGCAGATGTACGAGTGGACGGCCCCGCCGCGCTTTGAGGTCACCGCCCCGGCGTCGATCGCTGGCTCGTATGCGTCAGCCCCGGCGCAGTTCGGCCCGCCGCCGCCGTTCGCCGGCGAGATCGTGCTCGCGGGCGGCTTCACGGGCGGCCCGTCGCAGGCCTGCACGCCTGCGGCAATCACGGGCGCCGTCGCGGGCAAGATTGCCCTGATCACGCGCGGCTCGTGCGACTTCGTCGTCAAGGTTCGCAACGCGCAGAGCCGCGGCGCGATCGCCGTCATCATCCACAACTGCGACGTCGAAGGAACGCCCGGCTGCACGGGTGCCAACCCGAACGAGGCCGTCATCACGATGGGGGCGGGCACCGTTCCCCCCACGGACATCACGATCCCGTCGGCGTTCGTCGCGCTGAGCACCGGCGAGACCATGGCCGCCGCCACGGGCGTGACGGTGACGGCCGCGCGGGGCATCAACCGCGACTCGGACTTCGACGCGGGCGTGATCGCGCACGAGTACGGCCACGGCATCTCGAACCGCCTCATCGCCGCCTCGTCCAGCACGTCGTGCCTCGGCAACACCGAGCAGATGGGCGAGGGCTGGTCCGACTACATCGGCCTGATGCTCACGCAGCGCCCCGGCGATACTGGCGCCCAGCGCCGCGGCGTCGGGACGTACCTCCAGTTCGAGGGCAACGACGGCGAGGGCATCCGCCCGGCCCCGTACTCGACGAGCTTCGCCGTGAACGACTACACCTACCAGGACGTCATCACGGGCGCCGGCGGCACGGGCACGCGCGCGCTGACAGTCCCGCACGGGGTCGGCTTCGTGTGGGCGTCGACGATGTGGGACCTCGCGTGGAACCTCATCGAGGCCCACGGCTACTCGCCGAACATCTACGACGGCGCGGGCACGGCCGGCAACCAGATTGCCATCAACCTCTACGCGACCGGCCTCAAGCTGACCGCGTGCAGCCCGGGCTTCGTCTCGGGCCGCGACGGCATCCTCGCCGCGGACCGGCTGCTCTACCCGGACCCGAATCGGCCCGGCGAGGGCCGCCACTACTCGGCGATCTGGCGGGCGTTCGCGCGCCGCGGCGTCGGCGTCGGGGCGAGCCAGGGCTCGACGGCGTCGGCCAACGACGGCACGGCGAGCTTCGTGCTGCCCGCCAGCGTCGCGACGGAGGCGACGGCCGACGGCGGCACGGTCTCGCTCAGCCTCGCGGGCCCGAACCCGTTCACGGTCGCGACGACGCTCGCGCTGCGCGTGGACCGCACGCAGGACGTGCGCGTCGAGATGCTGGACCTGCTCGGCCGCCAGGTGGCGGTCTTGCACGACGGGCCGGTCGTGGCCGGGTCGGCGCTGCCGGTCCGCATCGCGGCAGCCGGCCTGCCGGCGGGCGTCTACGTCGTCCGCGCCTCGGGCG
>DASWMO010000209.1:0-15878 GCA_036399715.1 Rubricoccaceae bacterium | reverse complement strand
CTCTGATCGACGGCCATGAGGTGTGGTCCGTCCTGTTCGAGGCACGCCAGACGCTGGAGGAGTTCTACGCGACGCGGTACTCGGCCTACGAGTACACGCCCGACCCGTACCCTCCTGAGACTGGGGGCTGACACCCGAGGCGGCAGAACCCGCCGCTGCACCCAACGGCACGGCCACGTCGCGCCGGCCTCTACCTTCGCGTCCGTGCCGCCGGTGAGCGGCCATCTGTTACTGCGTCTTCCGCGGCGGACTCGTCGCACGGCGTGTGGCTCTACGTCACGAACGCGCCGCTTGAGGTCGGGAGGACGCGAGGTGTCGTGACGCCGTGGGTGTGCGAGGTCGTCGCGTCGGCGATGACCGCGCCGTATGATCCGGTCGTCCGGGATGCATCACGGGCCGTTGCCGCGAGCGGCCCCGGTGCGTTGCCATGCGTCGTGACGTTGCACCACAACGGGCACCGCGGGTGCCCGCCCCCCCCTGCCCCATGATCATGAACCGACGCCTCTGCTTCTGCGCTACCCTGATCCTGGCAGGCTGCGTGAACCAACCGGCGCCCGCGGCCAATGAGCCGCTGCCGGAGCCCGCAACGCCGGCCCTCGCCCGCGAGGTGTCCGACGTCGCGGCGCGTCTGGAGGGGTGCAATCACTTCGGCGGCGAGATCGGCGACAACGATCCGGAGCGTACGGCGCAGATCGAGTCGGCCATGGACGAGCTGCGCTGTGGCGACGAGCTCGACCGAGACGTCGCACGGATCCGCGAGACGTACGCGGCCAACCCGGCCGTCGAAGAGGCGCTGAGGGCGGCCACGGAGCTGTAAAGGCCGTCGCCGCGGTGATCGGCGGTGGCCCGGTCGCGCCCACGGTGGCACCCCTCCACCATCTGCCGGCATCCCCTGCGCTTGCGTCCCGGGCCCTCCGCTGGAGTGCCACCGCGTTGAGGGCGGCATTCGCTTGCAGACACGCCGCACGAGGGAGGGCGCCACCCGACGCGGGCCGCGCAGTGGACCAGGCAGCTTCTGCCCCGATGGATGAGCGGCCGGTCCAGCCGCCGCCCGCTCCCCGCCCGCCCCGAGGCCGCCCCGGAGTGCAGGTGGGCGGGCTCGGCTCCGTCGCCCGCAGTCCCACGGTCTGACGGGTCCGGAGGCCGTCCGTCGTATCATCCGGCGGCCTCCCTGAGGCGCTTTTCCCGGACTTCCCCCCGACCCGGTGAGCACAGCCGAACGCCCGTCCCGCCCCGCGCCGCGCAAACGGGCCGCCCCCCGGCCGTCCGGCCGGTCGTCGCGCGCGGCCGAGGCGGCCGTCACGATCCAGCGCAAGCAGGAGGTGCTCGGCATCCTGCTGATGGCCCTCGCGGTCCTGCTCGCGCTCGCCGTCGTGAGCCACACGCCCGCCGACGATGCGCGCCTCGCGGGGATCGCGCGGCGCGGCCTCTTCGAGTTCGGCGACCACCGCCTCGACAACCTGCTCGGCGTCGTCGGAGCGTTTGCGGCGCGCCTGTTCGTGACCGAGGCGCTCGGGTTTCCGGTCCTGCTGCTCCTCGCGGCGCTCCTCGCGTGGGGCTACGTGCTGCTGCGTCAGAAGACGCCGGTCTTCCTGCCGCTGCTGAGCGTCCTCGCCGTCGCTGGAGCCGTCTTCGCGGCCTGCTTTTTCGGCTGGTTCGACATCCACACCGACGCCGACCTCGCGCGGTGGAGCGGCGGCGTCGGGACGGGCGTCGCGGGGTGGATGTCGGGCGTGCTCGGGTCCGTCGGGGCGTTCATCGTGCTCGTCGTCGGGCTCGTGATCACCGTGTTGCTAGCCGTGGACCGCGACATCCAGACGTCGCTGGACCGCGTCGAGGGCGCCGCAGTCGGGCTCAAGACGGGGCTGACGGACGGCTGGGCGGCTTTCCGGACGGGCTCGGCTGCGCGGAAGCACCTGCGGCAACAGGCCCGCTCGGTCGCCTTCAAGGAGCGCGCCGAGCGGAGCGCCGCCCGCGACCGTGAACGCGAGCGTGTGCTCGCCGAGGCTAAACAGGCCGCCCGCGAGCGCGCCGCCGACGAGGCGTATGCCGCCCCTGAGCCGCCCGCGCGCCCGGTCGGCGACGGCGCCCCCGAGGCCGACGACCTGCCGAACGACGGCCTTCCCGTCCTGGTCGTGCCCGCATCCGGCAGCTCCTCCGGTGGCGATGGCGCGCGGCCCGTCCCACCCCGCATGCCCCTCCCCTCGCCCGTCGCGCCGGACGCCGAGACGGACGATCCCGACCTCGACGGCCTCGTCGACGACGAGCGCGAGGCCGGGCCGGCCGTGCACGTGCACGTCGCCACGCCCGAGGCCGAGGTGGACCTCGACGCGGCCGCCGTCGCCGCGTCGTCCGTCGACGTCGAGTACCAGTTTCCGTCGATTGAGCTGCTCGAACAGGCCGAGTCCGACCAGCAGGTCGACATGGCCGAGATCGAGGAAAACAAGCTCACCCTCCTCGACAAGCTCCAGACGTACAACATCCAGATCACCGAGATCGACGCCGTCGTCGGGCCGACGGTGACGCGCTACGAGCTCACACCCGCGCCGGGTATCAAGATCAGCCGGATCACGGCCCTCGAAGACGACCTCGCGATGGCGCTCGCGGCCCCAGGCATCCGCATCATCGCCCCGATCCCGGGCAAGAGCGCCATCGGCGTCGAGATCCCGAACCGCTCGCGCGAGATGGTCCGCCTGCGGCAGACGCTCTCGACGCCGACGTTCCGCGACGCGGCGCGCGGCGGCAAGATGGCGTTGCCTATTCCGATCGGCAAAACCATCGAGGGCGGCGTCTACGTCGAGGACCTCGCCAAGATGCCGCACCTGTTGGTCGCTGGCGCAACGGGCTCGGGCAAGTCCGTCGGCGTGAACGCGCTCATCGTCGGGCTGCTGTACGCCAAGAAGCCGGCGGACCTCAAGTTCGTGATGATCGACCCGAAGAAGATCGAGCTCAACGGCTACGCGACGCTGCTGAACCACTTCTCGGCGATGCCCGTCGACGCCGAGGACCCGATCATCACGGACTTCTCGCAGGCCGCGGCCGTGCTCCGCTCGTGCGAGCGCGAGATGGAGCTGCGCTACGACCTCCTCGCCGAGGCCGGCGTGCGCGGCATCG
Source organism: Rubricoccaceae bacterium (assembly GCA_036399715.1). GTDB lineage: Bacteria > Bacteroidota > Rhodothermia > Rhodothermales > Rubricoccaceae > DASVSE01. The sequence goes on along the minus strand of DASWMO010000209.1, from coordinate 12,764 downwards.
TCGAGTACAACGACAAGTTCGCCCGTGGCGCGCTCGTCCCGCTCGGCGGCAAGCACCGCCACCTACCGTACCTCGTCGTCATCGTCGACGAGCTCGCGGACCTCATGATGACGTCGGCGAAGGAGGTCGAGGCGCCGATTGCGCGCCTCGCGCAGATGGCCCGCGCCGTCGGCATCCACCTCGTCCTCGCCACGCAGCGGCCGTCCGTCGATGTCATCACGGGGCTCATCAAGGCCAACTTCCCGTCCCGGATGGCCTACCAGACGTCGTCCAAGATCGACTCGCGCACGATTATCGACGGCGGCGGGGCGCACCAGCTCGTCGGCAACGGGGACCTGCTGCACATGAACGGCTCCCGCCTGACGCGCCTCCAGGGGCCGTACGTGTCGGTCGAGGAGGTCGAGGCCGTGACGGGCTTCATCGGCGCGCAGGACGGTCCGGGCCCGTACCTCCTCCCCCCGATGGACCCGCACGAAGACGCCCCGACGGGCGCTGCCGGTGACTCGTCCGAGGACCGCGACGACCTCTTCGCCGACGCGGCGCGGGTGATCGTGCGCTCGCAGCAGGGCTCGGTGAGCCTGCTCCAGCGCAAGCTGTCAGTCGGCTACACGCGCGCGGCGCGCCTCGTGGACCAGCTCGAAGACGCGGGCATCGTCGGGCCGTTCGAGGGCTCCAAGGCGCGCGAGGTGCTCGTGTCGAGCGAGTACCAGCTCGACGAGATGCTCAACCCGGGCTCGGGCCTGGGCGAGGACCCGGACGAGGCGTAGCGGGCCTCAGACCGGGATCGTCGTCGCGTTGATGACGTGCTCGACCGTCCGGATGCGGCCGAGCGTCGCGTCGTCCGGCGCGCCCTCTCCGGCGTCGAAGCGGATGCGCGCGACGGCGGCCTCGGCCCCGGCGAAGACGAGGTTCTCCATCTCGTGCACGTTCCAGCCCGCCTCGCGAACCTCGCCGAGCACGCCCGCGAGCACGCCTACGCGGTCCCGGTGGCGGACCGTCAGCAGGTGCGTCGCCGGCGTCTGGTCGGCGAGGTTGACGACGTTGTCGACGCGGCCCGTCTCGGCGTAGGTCAGCAGGATCCGGACAGCCTCGTCGCCGATGGCCGCGGTCGCCTCGTCCGTGGACGCGCCGACGTGGTGCGTGATGTAGGCGCCGGCCGCGAGCGGGTGCGCGAAGTCGCCCGTTCCCGTGGACGGCTCGCCGGCCGGGACGTCGGTCGCGTAGCGGAGGCCGTTGGTCTCCATCGCCTGCGCGACGGCGTCCTCGTCGACAGTCTCGGCGCGGCTCGTGTTGACGAGGCTCGCGCCGGGCCGCATCTCGGCGAGCAGTTCGACGCTCACCAGGCCTACCGTGTCGGGCGTTTTGGCGACGTGGACCGAGAGCACGTCGGCGACGCGGGCGACGTCGAGCGGCGTCTCGGCACGGACGATGCCGAGGTCGATCGCCTGCGCGTCGGTCAGCGACCGGCTCCACGCGACGACGGGCATCCCGAAGGCCGCGGCGCGCGTCACCATCTCGCGGCCGATGTTGCCCAGCCCGAGCAGGCCGAGGGTCCGCCCGCGCAGGCCAGCCGCCTTCGAGTAGCCCTTCTTGTCCCACGTGCCCGCCCGCGCGTCCGCGACGCCATCCGGGATGCGGCGGTCGAGGGCGAGGATGAGCCCGAAGGCGAGCTCGGCAACGGCCGAGGCGTTCTTTCCGGGGCAGTTGGCGACGTAGATGCCGCGCGCCGAGGCTGCCGCAACATCGATCGTGTCGACGCCTGCGCCGGCCCGCACGACGAGTTCGAGGCCGGCTCCGGCGTCGAGGTGCTCGGCCGTGACTTTGGTGGAGCGGACGATGAGCGCCGCGGGATCGTGTTCGCGGAGCGCGGCCGCGAGCGTGTCGGCGGCGAGCGACGGGTCCGAGACGACCGTGTGTCCGGCGGACGTGAGCCGGTCGAGACCAGCCTGCGAGAAGGCGTCAGCGACGAGGACGAGCATTGGGAATAGGGAACAGGAGTCGGGGAACGGCCATCGGGGAGGGGCCGAACGTCAGCCCGGAACCGCGCCTTTGGCGTGCATTCCCGATAGCCATTCCCCGTTATCCTTCTAGAAGCGGTGGATGAGCAGGCCGGAGCGGAGCTTGGGCTCGAACCACGTCGACTTGGGCGGCATGAGCTCGCCCGCGTCCGACACGTCGAGCAGGTCCTCGGGGGCCGTCGGGAACATGGCGAAGGCGATCTCGGCCTCGCCCGCATCGACGAGCCGTTCGAGTTCCTCAGGACCGCGGATGCCACCGACGAACGCGATGTTGGCGTCCGTGCGCGGGTCCTTGATCCCGAGCATCGGGTCGAGGACGAACTCCGAGAGGCGCGCGACGTCGAGCGTGTCCGCGACGCCGTCGCGCTCGGTCTCGGGGAGCGCGAGCGAGAGCCAGCCGATCTCGTCGGAGAGGTAGACGCCGACGAATCCAGGCTCCTCGGGCTCCGCCGTGACGGCCTCCTCGACGTCGAAGCGGTGGCGGAGCTGTTCGAGGAACTTGGGCTTGCCGGCTGGCAGCTTCTTCACGACGCGGTTGTAGGCCTGGATCTCCATGTCCTCCATCGGGAAGAGGACCGCGAGGAAGTCCTGCGCGCCGGGCTCGTTCGGCATCTCCCGCGCGACGCGGGCCGCGGCGGCGCAGCGGTGGTGGCCGTCGGCGACGTAGAGTGCGTCGATGTCTGCGAACGCGTCCGCGAGCGCCTCGGGCGCTGGGACGGCCCAGACGGTGTGCTGAACGTAGTCCTTTGCCTTGAAGTCGTAGAGCGGCTCGGTCTCCATCGCTTCGGCGACGAGCGCGTCGACCGCGTCGTCGCCGCGGTAGGTCAGCATCACCGGCTCGGCGTGGGCGCGCTGCGTGCGGACGTGCCGCGTGCGGTCGTCCTCCTTGTCGGGCCGCGTGTTCTCGTGGCGGAGGATGCCGCCGGGCTCGCGGCTGTCGTAGGCGGCTGCCGAGACGAGGCCGACGACGCCCGTCTGGGTGCGGCCGTTCATGATGAGGCGGTAGACGAACAGTCCGGGCTCAACGTCCTCGGTAAAGTGGTCGCCCGAGGCGAAGGCGGCGAGCGCCGCAGCACCGCCCTCGTAGACGGCGTCGGCGTGCTCGTCCGTCCCGGCCGGGAGGTCAATCTCGGGCCGGACGACGTGGAGGAACGAGAGGGCATTCCCTCGGGCGAGCTCGCGCGCCTCGGCGACCGAGACGACATCGTAGGGGACAGAGGCGACGCGCTCGGCATCGGCGGGGACGGGGCGGAGGGCGCGGAACGGGCGGACGGAGGCCATGGCCGAAGCCGAAGGGGTGAGTGACGGTGCGAGAAGATAGATCGGCGCGCGTGCATCGGGACGAGTCCCCGCGTGCACCTCTTCACCCGTTCTCGACGGCCCGCGGGTGGACACCCTGACAGGGGAGCGTATCTTGGGCGTCCACACTGCGGGGTGGAGAAGTGGTATCTCGTCGGGCTCATAACCCGAAGATCGTCGGTTCGAATCCGGCCCCCGCTACCCAGAGGCGCTCTCGGCATGACCGAGAGCGCCTCGTTTGCGTTCTAGGGAGGGGTTGGACCGCCTCGACGACATACCACTTCTCCACCCCGCAGCGTCGGCGACCGAGAGTGGCCGCGGTAAGTGCTGCAGTAGTGCTGTAGCCAATGAACCTCGTGGGGACCGGGCTGGCCCCGTCAGAATCTACGCTGGCATGCGCAATCGGCCGCTGCATCTGCACCCTCGCAGAGCCGCTCACGTCAGCCCGGGTACCAGCAGGGCTGCGCTGTACGGCTTCTCGATGAGGCTCGCGTAGCGAAGTCCGGACTCTGCCTGCGCATGCTCGACAGCGGCTGCAGGGACTTCGCCCACTGTCAACAGCCCATCGTGCTGGTTGTTAACTGCCGAGAACCCATGCATCGGCGCAAGTGCGGCCAGCCGGTGAATGAATGCCGCCTCAAGGCCTTGAAGCAGGTGCGCTGTCAGCTTGCCTTTGCTCTTGCGTTCGTGCTCTGCGAGCGCGCTGACCTTCAGCTTCATCCCAACCGCGTTGCGGACATACCGGCCTCCTCTGCCTGCGGTTGCCAGCCTTCCGTATTCAGTGTCATTGTCGAGCCACTGGTGCCATGCGTTGCGGTCTCTGAGGAAGGGCTTCACATAAGCTCTCAGCAACCTCAGCTTCTCCTCAGTGAGAGCGGTCGCCGACCCGCTTCCGAATGCATCTCTGATGATGGCGGCGATGCTCTGAGTCCGTTGCGCGCCTCGACCGGTCTGCCATGTATCTGTCGTCGTCGGCATCGTCGCGCCCATTGCGAGAGCGAGCACACAGTTCTTGAGGACCGCCTTGCGCTCGCGGTCGCCGAAGATCTCCCTCGCAAGCTCTGCCTTGTCAGCCTTGAGGTAGTCTGCTAGCCATAACGTGCTGATGTTCGCATCCTCGAAGAGTTGAACGAGGCCCCGCACCTGGGATGCCTCCAGATCGTAGTTCCGGACCCCGTAGCTCTGCCGCAACTCAGCTAGAGCAGCGTGGCGCATGTATTTGCTGCAGTTCTGGAGCCCACCTATCTCAGTGATACGCCCTGTTGACTGCAGCTTGCGCGCGTACCACGGTACGCAGAGGTAGACTCCTGGCTCAGCCGTCGCTGGCCTTGTCTTGATGATCCTGTCCAAGCAGTACCGATCCACCCTCCAGCGGCCAAGCGCGGTCTCGTATGCGGAAGCCTCGCGCCCTGCATCCAACCGCCCCGCCGCCTCCCATTCTTCCTTGGCGCGGTCACGCGCAGTAGCGAGGGACTCGACGTGTTCGTGCGCCGCATCGAGTTGGGCTGGACAGCCGCCTCGCCTCAGCTCCGACAGAGCGTCACTGATGATAGGCGGATAGGAGCGACCATGTTCATTGGTCTGGTACTGCTTATCAACTCTGCCTTCGTACGCCTTCCCGCTGAACGGATCTACCGTCCGCGACGCTTCCACATCCTTCGGCCGCGGAAGCGAGCTATCAATCAGGTCCCTAACCTCGGCAGGTATTGCAAACGTGCGAGATCGTCCAGCGTACTTATCCTCACCCCTGTACCTCATCAACCGAGTCTCGCCGCTGTACAGGCAGAACCATATATCCTCTGTGGCGCGTACGCCTAGCTCACGCTCCATGAGCGCCGCCGAGACGGGTACGTACGTCCACTCATGGTCATTATCGAGTCTACTCGACAGGTAGACGTGCCAGAAGAAGCGGCGCGTCGCCTCAGGGTGAGGAGACACCACTCTATCTAGCAGCTGTTTGGCAATGTCTAGCTGAGACCCCCATACTTGTCCCGCATTCAACATGAACGCTTTCGCCGACGCTTTGGCTTGCGGCGGCACAGCGAGGGGGGGTGACCTTTTGCGAGAACTGCGACGCGGCTTCTCGTGCTCCAGATCTGCCGAATGGGACTGTGCGCGAGCATTCGACGCGATCTCCTCTGGCTGTGACTCCGTGTTAAGCGGGCGTCCGCCGTGCGTGGGCGTGGCGGGGCTGGTCGGTTGGTGCTCACTGGCTACGCCCTGCTGTCCTCCGCTCTCCTGCTGGGGGGTGCCGTCTTGGGGGTGGGTGGTCACGGGAGTGTTCGCTTGGGTGCTCTCGGGCGTTGCTCGGGCTGGCTGCGCGTCAGCGCGTGCGCTGGGTGGGTTGCTGACGCTTCTGCTTGCTCCGCTTGGCGTACGACGCGATGAAGCGAGCCACGATGGGGTCCTGCAGCTCTGCCAGGATAGCTGGCCAGTGTCCCCCCTCGTGCCACCGCTTTACGCGTACGGCGTGCGTGTTCCACTTCGCGTGGTCGCCGGGCAGAGAGCGCCATGGCTTGAGCGTGTAGGCTTGCCAGCGGACGGCTTCGAGGAAAGCGCGGTTGTCCCGCCCACGTCCGCCCGCGGCCGTGGCATGGCCCGGCAGCAGGTGCGCGACGCGGTGAAACTCGGCGTCGGTCAGCGGCGACGGCGAGGCGAGGCCAATGGCCTCCTTGTAGGCGTATCCAGCAACGGCCGGATGTTGGTCCCACAGCATGCCATCGAGCGTTCGCCCGCCTTTGGTTGCGCCACCGTTCTCCTTCGTGGTCGGGTCCAACGGGTCCGGGTTGTTCGAAAGCCGGCCGAACTGCTTGAACGAGAACGCGATGCCTGCACCGATGCACTGGTCCCGAATCTCGCGTATCCAGTCGACCTCTAGCGGCCTCACCTTCGACCGAGCGCCGCTCTCGCCGCCGGCAATGACCCAGTCGATTCCGGTCAGGTCTATCTTGCCGACCGGCCCGATCAGCGGTTCGCACGAGAGGAAACGACGAGCAGCAGGGACGGCGCGAAGATCGTCGATCCGCTTGAGCACATCGGCACTCTCGCCGAACGTCCCCATGAGGACGTTCGGCGGCCAAGGAAGCTGGCCAGCAAGCTTCGCGGCCTGATGGGGCCTCTTGGTCAGAACCTGGAAGACGTGCCAGTGGGCACGGCGCATCACGTCGAACACGCGGGCGATGTCGTCGATGCTCAGGCTCTCGTGGAAGAGGTCGCTCATCGAGTTGACGAAGTACCTCGACGGCTTCCTCTGCTTCAGCGGGACTTCTAGGTGCGGCTCCCAGAAGCGCACGGTCCCGTTGAAGTGGTAGGTGCCGTCCGCCCTCTTCCGGACCAAGCCCTCGTACTTGCCCTTGTGCGTCTTGTAGGCGGCCCACCTCCGGGTATCAGCTACGGCGTAGCAGTTGGCGCACCCGGGCGAGACGAGCGAGCAACCGACGACGGGGTTCCAACTCTGGTCCGTCCACTCTATGTGCGACTTGGACATGCTGATGCGGGTGTTGGTGGCCTCTGGTATGCTAGGCGCTGTACGTGCCGTCGGCGGTGCGCTGGACGAGACCGAGCGCGTCGAGGGCTGCGAGCACGTCCGCGACATCGGCGGCGCGGGCGCGGGTGAAGCGGGCGGCGATCTCGGACGCCGGCGCGGGCCGGGCCAGCCGCGTCACGGCCTGCCGTACGGCGACGACGCGCTCGGAGGTAGACGACGGCCACGGCTGCTTCCCGGAGGCCGTGTTGACAGTTGCGGTCGCTGCCGAGACGTCCAGCGCGGTCTGCGTGCCGGCGCCGGGATTCTGGAACGCCGGCCGGATGTAGCGCACCTGCCCGCGTGCCTCGTCGGCCGCACGATCGGCGTTGAGCAGAGCGAGGCGCTCGACGGCTTCCTCGTCATCTGTCCCGGCCGGCCAGCCGTACGCCTCAGAAACCGCGCGGTCGAGGTCAGCGTGGATCTCGGCGAGCACGCCGACGGCGCCGTCCTCGAACGTCGCCTGCTCGCGGGGCGTCAGCGCACGGCCCTCTCGGAGCGCCTCTGCGACGTTGTAGAGGTCGGTGAGGGTCAGGGCCGGGTTCAGCGCCCGGCGCGCCTCACGGTGCGCGTAGACGGCGTCCCCGAGGTGCTCGATGCGGGCCCGCTGCTCGGGCGTCGGGTCGGGGAACGGGAAGGGCTGGAACGTCCGCGTCGAGTTGTAGCGCGGGTCGTTGCCGACGCCGTTGCGGCCTCCGGCGGCGAGCGACCAGGCGACGTGCGCGCGGCTCGACAGCACGCCGAGATGGTAGCCGCCGTCGAGCGCGATGGCGATGAGCGACCCGTCGGGCAACACGTCGCCGGGCACGAACGTGAACACGCGGTGCTTCGACGTCTCGACGGTTACGATGTAGCGGTCGAGCCCAGCAACGGCGTCGCGGAACGCCGGGATGGTCTCGCCGTGCAGCCACCAGTTCTCTCGTCGAACGGCGCGGTTGTTCGTGTCCCGGAACGGCTTGACGTGCACGAGCAGCCGCTGGTAGGCGTCGGGAAAGCGCGTGCGCGCGTCCTCGGCCGTCAGCCCGAAGAAGTCAATGACGCGAAGCTCGCGATCGCGCTGCGTTACGTCCTTGCCGGTCTTGAACGGCGGCAGGTGCCGGTCGAGCCCGGCGACCGTCCCGAGCCCGATGGCGACGGCCTCAGCCTCGGTCACGAGGAAGCCCGGGTTGCTCGGCTCGCGGCTCTGGACCAGCTTGACGCCCATGAACGCTAGGTCGGCGTTGGCCGCGAGCGGGACGGCGCCGGCCACGTCAGCCCCGACCGACAGGTCCGCGCGGATCGTCCCGACCGACTCAGCTAGATCGACGTTGCGGCCCGTGGCATCGCCTGATTGCTCACGAACCACTGTGGACAGTCGACCGGGCATCTGGCCACGCACGCCGACCGTCATCGCGATGCGCACCGAGGCGCCGTCCGGGTCGTACGTCCACGGGTGGTCGGGCACGGCGAAGGCGAGCGCGAGCGGCGGCGTGGCGGCCATCTGCGCCTCTACGACGGCGCGGGCGTGCTTCTGCGGCAGCGAGTTCGTCGTGATGAACCCGAAGCGCTGGACTCGGCCGGCGCGAACCGCCTCGGCGGCCTTGTGCCACCAGAACATCACGAAGTCGGCCGAGCCCGGTACGGCGCCTTGGTACGCCTTCCGAAGCGTCTCGGTGTACGCGTCGCCGAGCGCGTCACGCATGCGCTGGCTCCCGACGAACGGCGGGTTGCCGACGATGAAGTCCGCCGTGGGCCAGTCAGCCTGACGAGCGCTGTTGACAGTCGCCGGGTCGTGCGTGAGCACCGCGTCGCGGTTCTCGACGTTGCCGTAGTCGCGCAGGAGCGGCGAGTCGAGTCGGTCCGTCCGCACTACCGAACGTCCGGAAATGCCACTGCAGGTAGCCGATCCACAGCACGACCTCGGCGATCGCCGCGGCCCGTGGGTTGAGCTCGATGCCGAGCAGCTGGCTCGGGCTCACCGTGTACCCGCCCGTCATGTCGAGCGTCGTCTGGCCCGGGAACTGCGAGAGCGTGTCCGTGACCTCGCCTTCGAGCCGTTTGAGGTGCTCGAGCGTCACGTAGAGGAAGTTGCCCGTGCCGCAGGCTGGATCGAGCACGCGGACCGAGCACAGCCGCCGGTGGAACCGCTCGATCTCAGTCCGCGCGCCTGCCACGTCGCCCGCCGCTTCGCGCAGCGCAGACGCCGCCTGCGCAGCCTCCCACTCGGCCCGCAGCGGCTCGACGACCGTCGGCAGCACGAGGCGCTCGACGTACGCGCGTGGCGTGTAGTGCGCGCCGAGCGCGTGGCGCTCCGCCGGATCGAGCGCCTGCTCGACGAGCGTCCCGAAGATCGCCGGCTCGACATCCGTTCAGTCGGCGCGCGCGGCTTCGAGCAGCAGGTCGATCTGCGCCTCGGAGAGCGGCGGCGCCGTCGTGTCGGCAAAGAGGTGCCCGTTGAAGTGGCGCACGTCTTGACCGAGCACGCCCGCGAAGCCGCCCGTCTTCATGGACTGCCAGAGCGAGACGAGCGCCTTCGGTGCGTTGAGCGGGTCCGTGCGGAAGCGCTCCAGCAGGCCCGTCAGCGAGCGCTCGGGCAGCAGCTTCACGTCCTCGGCGAACATGGTGAACAGCGCCCGCATGAGGAAGTCGGCGACGTCGCCCGCGTCGTGTCCGTCGCCTTCGAGCGAGCGAGCAAGCCGGGCGAGCTTGCCGGCGAGCTCGCGCGTTGCGGCGACGGTGCGGCGCTGCGGGTCGAGCGCGAGCGGGTCGGTCCAGACGAGCCGCAGCGTCTCGCGGACCGCGTCGTCGGCGAGGTCCTCGATGGCAATGCGGTAGGACTGCTGGTCCGGGAACGGGACGTAGGCCTTGCCCTGCCGCGAGAAGTCGGCGTAGAGGTCGAAGCAGAAGCCGACGTCGCAGACGACGAGGAAGGGCGGCCAGCCGTCGGCCTCGGGCAGCGCCTGCGCGTAGCGGCGGGCCTGCGCCTTGGCCTTCTGCATGGCCGTCTCCCCGGCGGGCCGTCCCGCGGCGCCGCTTCTCGGTGTCGAGTCCAAGCGCCGCACGCTCATCGCCGGCCGGCGGCGCGTCAGAGCCTTGCTTGGCTTCGAGCACGAAGCAGCCGCGCTTGTAGAGGTCGATGTAGTTCGCCGTGCCCGATGCGAGCGTAACAACGCGGTCGACGGTGTAGGCGTCTCGCTCGGGCGTGCCCGTCGCTGGCTGCGGTGGCTCGACACCGAGGACGGTCGCGAGGTCGGCGAGGAAGAGAGCGTAGTTGGAGCGCTCGCTCGCGCCGGATGCGCGCCACTTCTCGACGAACGTGTTGACAGTCAAGGGTGCGGTGGCGAGGCGGTGCGGAGGATACCACTCGTGCGGATATCGGCCATTCCCCGTTGGCACGCCTCTTCGGCGATCTGCATGCCCGATTGCAGGCGTTGAAACTGAGCATAGCCGATAGATGACCGGGCTAAGTCTCCCCTACCGTTGCAGGCGGGAGTTCAACTCGGCTTGAGTACTGGCTACAAGCTCTGTCACATCGACACCGAGCCCGGCAGCGAGTGCGAACGCAGTGTAGAGCGATGGAGGGTGCTCCCCTCGCTCCATCATGCTCACGTACGTCGCGGTCACGTCGGCAGACTCCGCAAGCCTCTCCTGCGTGATCCCACGGTCCTTCCGCCGACGCCGGAGCGCAGCTCCAAACGCGGCAGCTAGTTCCTCGCGGGTTGCACGGGCAGGCCTCTCGCTCATGCCTGTGAAAGACGGCGAGCGGACGGCCGTCGGGAAGTAACTTTAGTTCAGGTTGCCCATCCTGATCTATTCCATGAGGCGTGCGCTGCTCTTCCCTCTCTCTGCGCTCGTCGCCATGGGCGCGGGCTGTTCTAACCCGGATGCCGGCCGGGAAACTGTTGACCCGCAAGCACAAGCGCGGGTAGCCGAGGCTGAGGCTCGGACGGCCGAGGCGGAGGCGCGCCGCGGAGGCCGAGGCCCGTCTCGCCGAAGCGCAGGCCACCGCACGCACCGAGGTGCTACAGCCCGTGCGCAGCGTTGAGCCCTCGCGCGCGCTCGACTACGCCCCATTCGACGTGCCGCGCGCTGCCTTCGTCCAGACGATGCACGAGGGAGCGATCACACTACGAGCCGATCCGCGTGCGGACGCCCGGCGCGTCGCACGTGTCACTGACGGCACTCGGCTTGTAGTGCTCGGTTGCCAGCGCGAGGCCACCGTGCGCCGCGATGCAGCGTCGGCCGGCACGCCGGGGCGGTGGTGCTTCGTCCGCTCGGGACGTGCAGACGGATGGGGCTACGATGCCTACATGGACTTCCAGTAGCCTAGGCGCGCACCGTGCAGTGGTACTACCGCAGCGACGTCCGGCCGTGCGGGCCGTTCACCTTCGACGAGCTCCGCGCGCTCTACCGTGCCGGTGCGCTGGGTGGAGACACGCCTGTCTGGCACGACGGGCAGACCGTCGGCACAACCGCGGCGGCACTGCTTAGTGATCCGGTCGTACCGCCGCGTCGCCCGATTCCCGGCCGGGAAGTGCCGAGCACACAGGACCGTCGCGAGAGTCTGGTCGGTCTCGGGGGCTGGCTGACCTTCTACAGCATCGGCTACGGGATCTCGGTCCTCTGGGCCGGGGTGCTCGTCCTGCTGCTCGCGTCTACAGCGGTGACCGGATCGGCGTATGGCTCCTGGCACGACTGGCCCGTCCCGCCGTGGGTCATCCTCGCCGGGGAGGCGGCGAACCTCGCCGTGGCCTACCTCTACTTCACCCGGAGCACGGCGTGGCCTTCCGCGTCGATCGCGGCGAACGTCCTCGCGGCGGTCGTCCTCCGGGTCATCATGGCCGGCGAGCGTGACGCCCCGCCGGTGTGGGTTCTCGTTGGCGCTGTAACGCTCCACACGGCCTACGTACTCTCGTCAGCCCACGTACGGGACACGTTTGTTGTCCAGCCCGCGCGGACGCTCACAGAGGCGCTGGAACGCCGTCAGGCACCGGGTGCTGCCCGCGCCACACTGTGGGTCGGGGTGGGCTTGCTCGCGGTCGCGACGGTGCCGTTCTACCCGGTGCTCACGGCGGTCTGCGGAGCGGCCTATCTAGCCTATCGCATCTACACCGAGCGCACTTAGGAGCGTCCGCCACAGTAGTCCCGCGCCCCCTGTAGCGGTGTGCGAGCGCAGTGCTGCACGCTGGTCCTCCGGCCGGCAATGCAGCCGGCGCGGACTGCTCAATCTGAGCGTCGCATCCGGTGTTCGGTGACCCGGGCGTTAATAGTACCGACAGAACGGCTCCTCACGCCCTTAGGGCTGCACCTGGAGCAGACCGGACTGGGTCCCGCTTGTATACGCAGTATGGGCCGATCGTGCGTCCAACGTCAGAGCGATGGAACACTCGGTCGAGGCCTCTGACCCTGGCGCTGGGAGGCCCCTATTTCCGGCCGGAGATCGGAACGCGGCCACTACCGAGACTGGCGAGGTGCTGGTGCGCGGCAGGCACGTGTTCGTTGTATTGGTGCAAGTCTGCAATGGCGACTACGGCCAGGGAGGCAGAGCCCCCGAGCCGCAGCCCTACTGCTACATCAGCCCGCGTTCGGCGAGGCTCGGGTACTGGTGCTCATCACCTTGCCTGCCTCGTCAGGCTGTCTTCGTGTTACCGGGTGACTGTCATCCGGCGCGTCTGCTCAAAGGCCACGCCCCCGCTCTCCGGCCGGGCCCGCATCCGGACGAGGTACGTCCCGCTCGGGAAGCCGGCCGCGCTCCACGATACCTCGTGACGGCCTGGTGCCACCCGGCCGTCGACGACCGACGAGGCGAGCCGGCCGAGCACGTCGAACACCTCGATCGTCACCGCCGACGCCTCGGGCACGTCGAACCGGATCCGGCCCGCGGCGCGGACCGGGTTCGGGAGCATCCCGCCGAGCGCGAACACGTCGGGCGCCGACGACGGGGC
>DASWMO010000208.1:0-5466 GCA_036399715.1 Rubricoccaceae bacterium | reverse complement strand
CCGCGCCGCCGACGAGAACCCGACCCTCATCGCCGGCATCCGCGGCGTGACCAAGGAGACGATCACCGAGGGCCTCAAGCGCGTCGAGGCCGCCCGCGCCGCCGAGGCCGCCCAGTCCCGCGAGTCCGGCGAGGCGCAGCGCGCCACCAACCTCCGCAACGACGCCGAGGCCCGCCTGCGCGCCCTCTCCGCCGAGGTCGCCGTCGCCACCGAAGACGCCCTCACCGATTACCCGCAGCTCCGCGAAGTCGCCGGCCTCCTGGAGCGCGGCTCCTGAGCCCCACCCCCCGCCCCCCCGATGACCCACACGTCCCGCGTCCCCCTCCGCTGGTCCGACCTCGACGCCCTCGGCCACGTCAACAACGCCGTCTACCTCACCCTCTGCGAGCAGGGCCGCACCGAGGCCCTCGCCGCCCTCATCCCCGCCGGCTGGATCGGCGACACGTCGCCCGTCCTCGTCGCCGCGAGCCTCACCTTCCGCCGCCCGATCCTCACCACCGGCACGGCCCTCGTCGCGACGACCTTCGAGACGCCCGGCCGCTCCTCCCTCCGGACCCGCTTCACCATCACCCTCGACACGCCCGACGCCGTCGTAAACGCCGAGGGCGAGGCCACCCTCGTCTGGATCGACGTCGCCACCGGCCGCCCCGTCCCCGTGCCCGACGTCCTCCGCGCGGCCATCGCCGCCGGGACCGAAACCGACGCCACCGGGACGCAGGAGGCCGCGGGTTAAGGGCTGCCGCCGGCCGGCCGATAGGACGCGGGACGCCGCCTCCTCCTCGAACCCGCCGAGCCCATGTCCTTTCGTCCTCTCGCCGCGAGCCCCCTCGCGCTCCTGCTCGCCCTCGTCCTCGCCGGCTGCGACGCCGTCAGCGGCGGCTCCGACGCCACGCTCACCGGCCAGGTCGTCAACGCCGAGACCAACCGGGCAGTCACCGGCGCGACCGTCCAGATCCTCTCGATGCGCGTCGAGGAGGTCTCGGACTCGACGGGCACGTACACGGCCGCCATCCCCGTGGACTCGCTCATGCAGGTCCGCGTGACCGCCTTCAAGACCGGCTACGCCGCCGACACGGTCACCGTCACCGTCGAGCCCGGGCAGGCCATCACCGTCCCGGCGCTCCTGCTCCGCGCCGGCGCCGCCGGCGACGGCACGTCCGGCCCCGCGGCCAGCATCTCGCTCGCCCCCCGCTCGCCGCAGACCGTCGGCGTGAGCGGCACCGGCTCGACCGAGACGGCCTCGCTCGTCTTCATCGCCCGCGACGCCGACGGCCGGCCCGTCGACGCCGCCCACGCGGTCAACATCTCGGTCGCGCTCATCCAGGGCCCCGGCGGCGGCGAGTTCCTCTCGCCGGCCGCGCCCCAGACCGTCCGCACCAACGCCGACGGCGAGGCCTCCGTCACGCTCACGAGTGGGACCGCGGCCGGCGTCGTGCAGGTCGAGACGCGCGCGACCGTCGAGGGCCGGCTCATCCGCTCGCAGCCGATCATGCTCGTCATCCACGGCGGCTTCCCGGACGCGGCCCACTTCACGGTCGGCACGGTCAAACTCAACTTCCCCGGCCTCGTGGTCGCCGGCATCACCAACCAGGTCGAGGCCATCGTCGGGGACCGCTACGGCAACCCCGTCCAGCCGGGCACGCAGGTCTACTTCACCACGAACGGCGGCGTCGTCGGCGGCTCGTCGCCGACGAACGCGGCCGGCCGGGCGCAGGTCCTGCTCACCTCCGGCAACCCGCTCCCGCTCCCGTCGGGCCTCGCGACCGTGACCGCGCGGACGGCCGGGCCGGACGGCATCCAGGTCCAGGCCTCGAGCCGCGTCCTCTTCTCGGGCCTGACGCGCGTGCGGCTGCTCACGCCCGGCCTCGACCTCGGCACGTACGAGTATGTCGTCGACGACCCGCTCGGCAACCCGCTCGCGTCGGGCACGTCGATCACCGTCTCCGTCGATGGCCAGAACGTCGCGACGCAGGGCCGGACGACGGTCACCCTCGGCGACTACCTCGAGCCGGGCGAGGGCCGGACGCGCTTCCAGTTCCGAATCGTCCCCGCGCCGGGCTCCGTGGACACGCCCGTCGTGACGCAGATCAAGATCGAGGTGACCGGCCCCAACGGCGACGTCGAGGCGTACCGGCCGGGCGGGCTGCGGCCCGGGCAGAGTGTCACCGGCCGCGCGCCGCGCGCGCGGAGCTAGCGCCCGAGGCGCCCCGAGGCCCCCACACGGCACCGCCCGGCCTGTCTCAACGACGGGCCGGGCGGTGCTGCGTTCGGAGGGCGCGCCCGAGGGCGCCGCGTCAGGCCTCGGCCGACGCCTGCGCGAATGCGAGCGCCTCGGCGGCCGGCGCCGAGAGGCTGTGCGCCGCCTCGGCCTGCGCCTCGGCGGCCATGAGCGCCGTCATGTCGGCGGGGGCGTCGGCCGGGGCCGGCATCGGCGGGGCCGGCGGCCCGTGCCGGACGATGCCGTACGCGCCCGCATGTCCCGCGAAGCGCCCGACGACGACCGCAGCCGGGCCCGCGTCCGCAGCGTCGAGCCGGCCGCCGGCGCCGACACGTGCGAGCACCACCGTCCCGCCGTCGAGCACGACGGCCGTGTCACCCTCGGCGACCACGCCCTCGTCCACGAGCACGTACTGTGCGTCGTCGAGGTCCGAGAGGCCGCGGCGGACCGTGCTGTCGAGGCGGAGCGCGTGGAGGCCTTCGAGGTCGGCGAACAGGGCCGCGAGCGAGAGGCGGTCCGCCGCCTCGGCCGGGTCGACGCCCGTGGCACCGAGCGTCCCGCGGACGGCGATGGTGCCGTCGCGGCCGGAGCGGTCCACGAGGCGGTAACCGTTGCGGTCGCGCTCGAGGAAGCCCTTGCGCGAGAGCGCCTGGAGGTTCTGCGTGACCGAGTTCGGCGAGCGGTACTCGAAGTGGTCGACGATCTCGCGGTAGGTCGGCCAGATGCGGTGCTGGTGGACGTGTGCCTGGAGAAATTCGAGGAACGCGTTCTGCTTGCCCGTCAGGTGTCGTCGGCTCATGGTCATGGGGTCTAGTCCGTCCACAAGGTAGAGCGTTCGGCCAGACCTGCAAGCCGTCGTCCACCCCCTAACGTCCTTTTATCATACTCTCGCACACAGTGTGCCTGCGGCGCCATCCGGGCACCGAGCATAACGGTCTGTTGGTCGGCGAGCCACAGCCTTACCCGCCGTCGGCGTCCCGCGCGGCGAGGCCGGCGTCGAGCTGATCCGTGACCTCGCGGACCTTCTCGCGGAACGGGCTGTCGGTGTGCGTCCGCACATACGCGTCGACGAGCGTCTCCGTTTCGCGGCGCGTCGCCGGGTCGAGGCGCATCCGGACGGCCGTGTCGAGGTCGGTCCGGGCGAGGACGGCGAA
Source organism: Rubricoccaceae bacterium (assembly GCA_036399715.1). Taxonomy (GTDB): domain Bacteria; phylum Bacteroidota; class Rhodothermia; order Rhodothermales; family Rubricoccaceae; genus DASVSE01. The sequence goes on along the minus strand of DASWMO010000208.1, from coordinate 2,094 downwards.
GGCGCGCAGGGCCGCCCGGCTGGCGCGGACGCCGCCGCCGAAGGAGCGCCGGCCCGCGAACGCGTCGTCGATGCCGTCGTCGACGGGCATGACGGCGCCGGATTCGAGCAGCAGCGTGCCCGCCTCGCCGAGCGCGAGCACGTCCTCGCGCTGGACGTCGGGCGAGAAGCCGAGCAGCGTCGCGAGGCGCAACTGGAACCACGGGACGGCGTTGGCCGGCGTCTCGGCGGCATCGATGAACGCGAGCGTCCGGACGAGCAGGTCGAGCGCGAGCGGGTGCGCCTCGCCCTCGCCGAGGACCGCGCGGGCCACTTCGATGGCGCGCAGCCCGAGCGGCACGCGCGCGAAGTCCGTGGTGAGCGCCTTCCAGCGGACCATGTAGGACGCCTCGCGGAGCGTCTGCAGCCCGCGCCCCGGCCGGTGGTAAAAGACGACCTGGACGGCCGACATCGGCTGGAGCGTCGCGCCGAACGTCGACGTCGGGCGGCGGGCGCCGCGCGCGAGCGCGCCCACGACGCCGTGGGAGCGCGTGAGCAGGGTCACGATGCGGCTGGTTTCGCCGTAGTCCATCGCGCGGAGGACGACGGCGTCGGTGCGGACGATCATGTCCGGTGTACGCCGGACGCGTGCTTCGGGTGCCGCGCACGGCCCGCGAGCCGCGGCGGGTCGGCGAGATTTTCGGGCGCACGGGTTAGACCGCGGCGCGCGGCGCGTCTTGCCGGGCGTGTGCCACCTCGGGCACGCACCGCCCCCACGCTCCATGCCCTGGCTCTACCGACTCCAGACCCGCGCCGGCCTCACCGGCCCCGAAGGCACGGCCGCTGTCGTGCTCGTGCTCGCCCTCGCAGGCGGCCTCACCGCCCAGCGCGTCCAGGCCGCCGCGACACCCGTCGCGCCCGATTTCTACGCTGCCGCCGATGCCGCCTTCATCGCCGCGGACCGTCCCGACGCGCCCGCCGAGGCGCCCGCGGGCGTCCTCCACCTCGCCGCGATGACGGCCGTGCTGCCGGACACCACGCGCGCAGACAGCCTCGCCGCCGACACCCTGCTTGCCGAGGCGTCGGGCGAGACGTGGGCGCCCGAGAGCGCGCCCGCCGAGGCCGACGCGGCCGTCGCGTCGTCCGCGCGGCGCAGCAGCGGCCGCAAGCCCCCGCCGGTCCGGACGAACCTCAACACGGCGTCGTCGGACGAGTTGCAGCGGCTGCCGCGCATCGGGCCGGCGCTGGCCGGGCGGATTATCGAGTACCGCCGCGTCCACGGCCGCTTCCGCAGCGCGGCTGAACTGACTGAGGTCCGCGGCATCGGCGACCGCACGATGGAGCGGCTCGCGCCGTGGGTGCACATCTGACGCGCGGGCGGCGCTAACGCAGCGCCCGCGCCGGCCGATACCTCGCGTCCGCCCTCGCCCGCTGCCCTGCTCCGGACGCTGCTCCGCCTCCAGACGCTCGCCTTCTTCCGCGCCCCGCACGTCCGCGGGCGAACCATCCTGGCGGTCCTGAAGGGCCTCGGGCTCGTCTATGCCCTCGCGACGGCCGCCGCGCTCGGGTTCCTGCTGCCGGACACGCTCTCGGTCTGGGCGCCCGAGGTCTCCGCGCTCCGCGTCGTCGGCGACGCGGTCCTGCCGGCGCTCGGGCTGCTCACGCTCGGGCGCGTACTGTTTCAGGACGTTCCGTCGCGCGGCGCCGAGGCGTTTCTGCTGCTGCCCGTCTCGCGCGACCGGATCGCGCGGGCCGTCGCTGTCCGCGCAGCGCTGACGGTCTTCAACGCGGCCCCGCTCGCGTTCGCCGTACCGTTCGCCTTGCGGACGGTACGCGCCGAGGCGGGCACGGCCGCGGCCGTCGGGTTCGTCGTGGGCGTCGCGGCCCTGGTTGCCGTGTCGCACGTCGCCGTCGTGCTGTGGAAGACGCGCCTCGGGGCGGCCCCGGCCCAGACGGTCGCCGTCGTGTTCGGGGCGCTCGCTGCAGCCGGCGCGCTCGCCGTCGCGACGGGCGGGCCGCTCGGTGCGCACGCGGGTCTCGGCGCCGCGCTCGTCGTGCCCGTCGCCGTCGCCCTCGGCGCGTTCGCGCACCGCAGCCTCGCCGAGGCGCTCTTCCT